>JAYSRS010000539.1:0-3302 GCA_043720935.1 Saprospiraceae bacterium | reverse complement strand
CTTCCTAAGATTCTGCTGAAATCCAAATCTTAGGAAGATTGAAGGAATCTTCCTAAGATGGAATCTAACCGACAGCATTAATGTGAAAGACTACTTAGTCTAAAAAAGACGTGGACAATCACAAGATTGTAAGGTACTGAGTGGTACGTTTTATATATTTTAAGAAAAACCTAACGCGGGTTTGAAACCCGCGTTAGGTTTTTAGGTTTTTCTGAAAATATATATAAAACGTACTACTGAATATAAAAGCCGCTTCGATGACTCGAAACGGCTTTTATACTGAGGGGGTCAGTTTTCCTTAATTTTATTTGAAAAATCATAAATTCAACCAATACGTCAACTTACACACCAACGCCCGATTCTTTTTATCGAACCTAGAATACGACACATTGCGGACTAAATCGCGTTCCTCATCCGCAAAATAATTGTCGGTATAAACCAAGAAAAAATCGCTCATCGGGCGGAAACGCCATTGTAAACGGCTGTTGATATTAAAATTATTCGACTGCGTATTGAATTGAAAAAACGTTGTCCAATGTACATTTCGATTGAAGCTAATTTCGGACTTCGGACTCACCAAAAGCAGCTTTGTGACGCCTGATACTGAGGGGTCGTTCGGCGGCAATTTTATCCGATTCCAATTCATTTTCAAACTAAAACGCCCCCACGGCTGAATCCTGTAAGTTGCTGATGCACTGAGGCCGATTTGACTGCCGTTGTAAAACTCCCCGCTTGTGTAGCGGAATGTGCCAGACAAGGCTTTTCGATTATCTGATTGAAAGTCGATGCTGCTGTATGTGTAGTTATATTTGCCAAATATCAAGGCGTTATTGTCAGAAAATGAGAACGGAAACGGCACATCTACGTTCGTTCTATCAATCCGAATTTGAACCGAAGACGTGTTTCTAAACGTCAAAAAATAGCGAAAACGGTTAAACCACTCGTTTAGTGAGCCATTCGGATTCCAAACAACATAGTTTTCGATACCCGCTGCGTGTTCCGCAACTTCACTGTTTTTAGGCCGCATAGCGTAATCAATTTGCGTAAAACTATGCGTAAAACCCAACCGAACAGTCGTATCACGCACGGCGTCGTAGTTCTCAATGCGGTTCAAATTGCCCATATCGGCGTAATAATTAGTGCCAATATGCGTAAAATCTTGCAAAATGCCCCAATTGTTATTTTTATACTCAAAACCCGTTGACGCATAATTATTGTCTTTCGTCACGCCCCGTTTAAACGCCCGATGCCCTTCGCCCCAAACTTCCCATTTATTATCCTTCGACCGCAACGACGTGACGAGCATTAAATTCCGTCCATAATCCGCTTTATCGGGGTCAAATTTTGAAAACCCTTGACGATTCAAAAGCCCTGCTTTGACGAACGAACGGCCCCAAAACGACTTCTGAACCGCCACCGCAGAGTAATTATTTCCATCATTTGTTCCCGCCGTTTTGGTGTGCATATTGAACGCATTTACCCGTACTGAGGGAGTCAAATTCCCACTCAATCGAACACCATACAATATTGGAACAGTCTGATTATTGTCGTCTAAACCAATGCGGCGAGAGAAAAAAGGCCGTGCAGGAGGAATCCCAAATTGAGTCAAAACATCACTATTTTCAAGGAAAAACGTGCGTCTTTCGGGAAAAATGACGTTGAAACGCGTGAGATTCGTCACCTGCTCATCCACTTCAATTTGAGAAAAATCGGGGTTGATTGTCGCATCCAAATTGAGCGAAGCCGTCAATGCGACCTTGGCATCAAGCCCTACACTTTTGACGGTTTCGGCATTTTTTTTATTCAAATAATCTTTGGAAACACCGCCACCAACGTAGGGAATAAAAGCGACATTCGACTTCTCCGACGGCGGCGGTGCATCCCACACAAGCGTCCCCATGAAGGCGAGGCTGATGCCGTCAAATTGTTGCGGCACGCGTGTCCATGTGTAATATTGACCACCGTTTTCGATGGCATTTCTAGCAAAATTGATGCTCCAAGTCGTTTTTTTAGGGTCATACCGCAGCGTTTTGAAGGGAATCGCTATTTCCACCGTCCAACGTCCCGCCGCTTTCCGAACTTCCGAAAACCATTTATTATCCCAGGCCCAATCGGGGTCGTCACCCGCCAAAATGCCTTCACTTTGCACCCCCTCAGTATTGACGCCAAAAAGAACGCCGTTGACCTGCGATTCAATCGGGTCAAACAGGACTTCCATCGCATCACTCGACCAAAAATCAACGTCGCGTTTCAAGGATTGAACAACGTATTTGCCGTCATCAAAACACGTAAAACCAACATATATAAAGTGGTCATCGTAAGTTAATTGCGCTTCTGTCCCAAGCCTAGCCGAGTCGCCATTTTGGGGATAATGCACCCTAAACGAGCGCACTTTTTCGGCATTCGCCCAAGCTGCTTCTGACAAATCGCCATCTATTTTGAGCGGTGATGTGGCCTTTTTGATATGGATTTGACAATCCGTTTTATTGGTATTATTTTGAGCAAAAAGCGGGGTAAAAACGGAGAGTAATGCCACGGCAAAGAGGCATAAGGCATAAGTATTTTTTAACATGATTTCAATCTAAAAATTGATAGGCGATAAACTGTGTGAACAGAATTTATAATTGACTCTTGTTTGTGTTCATCAATTTTTAATTCTTAATTTTTAATTCTTAATTCCTTGAAAGTGAATTTTGCGCGAAGAAACGATGATTTTGAGATAAAAGTTCCGTTCTTTCGACGTTCTGTAGAGATTTGAATGAGAAAAACAGTGTAGATTTGTGATTAGATTCAAGTAATTAAAAAATTTATGACCAGCAACAACAAGCAACAACTCCTCGACATCGAGCGACTTCTCAAACGTTACCGCAGCACCTTAGCGACGGCAGCAGACACAATTCGGAACGAAAATGTGTCCAATTATCCGATTTTTGTCGCCACAAAAACGGAAATAGAGATTGGCGTCATGCTCTTTTCACAAGGACAATTGCCCGATAATTGGCAGGTAACGGCGTCTTCTTTGGAGGAATTTCACGTAAGAAAAATCATTGATACCGAAAAAATTGACGATTTTAGAGATTTATACCGCTCAAAACCCGAAGAAATTTGCGTTTTTGCGATTGATACTGAGGGGGCCTCTAAATTTATTTTTATCCCTGCTTAGGGTTTATAATTTGCTAAAAAACTTACGCACTGTTTCTCGCTACGCTCGAAAGGCGTGCGGAGAAGAATTTTAAGGGGCGAACGTGTTTTTGATGTAAAAAATAGAAGATTTTTTTAAATCAAAAACACGTTCGCCCCAA
>JAYSRS010000538.1:0-9433 GCA_043720935.1 Saprospiraceae bacterium | reverse complement strand
GTGCGAATCCTACGGATTCGGGGAACATTGATTGGTATTTTTTTCTATAAATGTGCAAATCCTAACGGATTTGGGCTGTTTCAACTCTTAATTCGCATATAATATCTAAAATCAAAAACATTATGAACAGTAAGCGTCCGTTCCAATTTTCAATTAAATTATTTTTAATTTTTAGTTTTTTACACCCCCTCAGTATATCGGCCCAAAATTGGACTTTGTTCAAGAAAAACGACAGCCTCGATTGCCGTTCATTTTCGACCGACCCGCTTTTCAATCTCTACATCATCACGTCGAAAAATGAGGTGTTGAAATACGACCCGCAAGGCTATTTTGACAGCCGTTATTCCAACAAAAAATTTGGGCGGCTCGGGCTGATTGACGGCACAAACGGCTTTAAAGTCGTGTTTTGGTTTCCCGATTTTCAAACAATTCAACTCATGGACGCGCTCGTTAATCCGATTATTACCTTGAATCTCAATGAGTTAGGGGTTTCTCGCGCCGCAGCCGTGGCGATGAGCGACGATGGTTTTTTGTGGATTTTCGACGGAGGAACAAATCAATTGCTCAAAATGACGGCAGACCAAACGGGTGTTAAAATCGTTGAGAAAGTGCCGTTTTCGGTTGCTGGTTTGACACCTACGGGCATGACGGTTCGTCAAAATCAAATGTATATCAACGTACCAAATCAAGGCATTTTGATTTTTGACCGCTTCGGAAAACGGATAAAAACATTAGATATTAAAAATGTTACTGATTTTCAAGTCATTGACAATCAATTATTTTACAAACAAAACAACGTGTTATCGCGCTTTCATTTGCAGACATTGACCACGACGGTTGTCAAGCTGCCCGAAGGTGTAAAAGGTGAGCAAGCGATGCGGCTTGAACGCGGTAGGCTATTCGTCAAACGCGGCGGGGCAATTGATGTTTTTGAAGAAAAATAGTATAATGATAGCCAAATATTATGGCCCACTGATTGGGCTGATACGACTGATTTTCGCTAATTTCTTAAAAAGAATCAGCGAAAATCAGTCGTATCAGCCTAATCAGTGGGCCATTTTTTTATCGTCCCAACCAAGTAGCAGGGTTCAATTGCGTGCGTTCCAACCAAATTTCAAAATGCACTTCGGATTGATTTGTCACAGTATTCAGTCCAACCCGACCGATAGTTTGACGCGTCGAAACGGTCTCGCCTTTCTTCACAAAGACGGTTGAGAGGTTAGAATAAACCGAATAATACGTCCCATGCTGAATCAAAACGACATTGCCTAAGCCCGAAATGCCCGACACAACGGACACCGTGCCGCTAAAAACGGCCTTCACATCGGCATTTTCATTCGTTTTTATGTCAATGCCATTGTTGACCGCCGTGACTTTATCCAACACTTTCTGCTTACCAAAAGTCCTCACGATTTCGCCCGTTGCGGGATAAGGCAACTTGCCTTTATTCGACCTAAAGTCGCTCGCTAACGCTAGATTTTCAGGCGATTCTGTAATGATTTCCACTTTTTGAGGCGATGAAACAGCCGCCGAAGCCCCCTCAGTAATTTTATAAGATTCGGGCTTTCCAATCGGTTTTGAAGCGGTATTGAGCTGTTTCTCCCGTTTAACGCGTTCTTTTTCCAACTTCATCGTGGCGAGTTTTTCGGCAGCTTCGCGGTTGCGGCGGCTGCGTTCTTCGGCTTCACGGCGACGGGCAGCAATTTCGTTGGCAATCAAATCGGCAATCGCTGAATTGAGTTTATTCGACTGTTTTTCAGCCGATTTTAAGGCCGATTTTAAACGATTTTCCTCCGTTTTCAGTTGGTCAGCCAATGCATCTTTTTGCTTTTTTTCAGAATTTATCAATGATTTTTGCAGCTCATTGATGTTTACAAACGCCGTTTTTTGAGCGCGTTTTTCCGTTAAAAGCGCGTTTTTAGCGGCCAACGATTTTTGCGTTTCAACGATTCTACGGGCTTGTCGCTTACGAAACTTGTCATATTGCTGGAAATATTGCCATTTTTTGTACGATTCATCAAAATTTTTGCCTGACATCATGAACACTGTTGCATTGTTCGGAATCTTTGACTTATACGCTTTTCTCAACATCTGTGCGTACTCCGCTTGCAACTGCTTGCGGTCAGCTTCAAGAGCTACGACGGCATCTTCGGTGCGCTCAACGATGTCGTCGGTTGCCGTAATTTCTTGGTGCAAATTATTGATAAGCGACTCGCGGTTTTCAAGTTGCTCTTGCAAATTTTCGAGCTGCTCATGCGTTGCGGATTGATTTTGCTTAGTTTGCGACAATAGCTGTTGCTTCGCCTTGATTTGTTGCATCAAGCGTTGCCGTTCAACTTCCAATTCAGCGCGTCTTTCGTTTTGAGCGGATAAATTGAACGTCGAAAAAATTAAACATAAAAGCGTCAATTTGCTAAAAATTAAGACTTTATGAAAAATTAAATTATTTAATATAAATGAATATTTCATCAATTTTGAGCTAAAAGCAGAATGTTTTTAAATAAGTACCTGAACGAATTTATTCAGAATTATCTGTTTATAAAAACCCTCGGAGAGTTGTAAGTGTTTAGCAATCAATATTTTATAAAATTTACTACCCCTCAGTATTTTCGCTAATCAATTCATTTTTTTATAATTAGAAGGAATCTCAAAACGAATATTCTTCACCACATCTATTACCATGCTACTCGCTTCAATTTCAATCCCAATTTTCGCTTTTCCCGTTTGCGGACTTTCTACGGCAATTGTGCGAAGGTAGGCAAAAGGGCGTTCTTTTCCATCGCCATCCCTAAGCGGTGCGTATTTTTCATACGTAATAGTCATGTTACGTTGGGCTTTTGGTTCTGAAAACGTCATTTCCGTTAGTTGTCGCGTCGCCAAATCGAAACGATATTCGGCATTCCAACGGTCATTCGCCCCCCTCAGTATGACGGCGTTTTCTTTCGGCGTATTGAGCGTTAATTGCTTTTTATCGGTCAAAAAAATGGGTTTTCCAAGCAAAAAGCTCTGCAAAAGGTCAAAATCGGCGGGAATACCGTATTGTTTTTCCACATAACTCAACGGAAACGCGCCATAAGTTGACTGAAAATAACTGATAACAAACACGGAATCTCGTGTCACTTGCGCGCGTGCGACATTGAAACCAAACTTTTTGACGTTGAGCCAAATCACCGAATCGCGCCGCCATCGAATGTCCGCATTAGCCGACTGATTGAGTTGCGTGCTTTCAATATCCACATCGCCGTCGCCCGTCATGCGTTGAGCGACGGGCGCATTTAACTCCATTTGCTTCAAAATTGCCGAAATACTGAGGGGGCTAGTTGAGCCAGTTGCAGGTGTTTCGGTCGGTATTGTAGCCGCCGTTTGCGTTGTTTTTTTAGTACTTTTACAAGCGTTTAGTGCCAACATTGTTAGCAATAAAAAAGTAGATAAAGTGCTTGATTTCATAGCTTTATATATTTAATTTTTATTTTAATAATTAACATTCTGTAAATTCAATAAACAGAAACCTCAATAAGTAGTAGTGCCTATTCCCGAAGGAAATGTATCACGTCGTTTATTGAGGTTTGATGCTATTAAAATTATCAAAAACGTGTTTTTAATACCACATTTCGCACCCCGAAATACGCCATCCCAAATCCGAAATATACTAAGAGGTATCAAATTTATCCCATCTCTGCTTACTTTCGCCGCGCAAAAATAGCGATTCACCCTGCTTTTATTTTATTTAAAATCGAAAAACAAAGCGACAAGCACCAAATCGTTTTACTTTTACGCCGTTTTTACTAGATTTCGAGTTTTGAGTTGCGCGTTTGGGGTTGCTCTAACGTAAATGTATATCTTAAAATTTGAAATCTGATTGTTTCATGCCGCGCAATGACGTTTGAAATCTGAAATTTGAAATTTGAAATCTTATTATAATGTATCCAAACCTTAGTTACATCCTCCACGACCTTTTCGGGACGCCCGTTGACAATATAACGCGCTACGTTCAGACCTTCGGATTGCTCCTCGCTTGCGCTTTTTTGACGGCAGCTTACACGCTTTACCTTGAATTGCGCCGCAAACAACACCTTTTCACGGCCTTGCCGACTAAAAATGAGAAAGGCCAACTTGTAAACGCGCTCCCGCATGAGCGTGTTGGCGACATCACGATGGTCGCCGCGATTTCGGGGCTGCTAGGCGCGAAAATTTTTGCGATTTTGGAAAGTGCCGACAATATCAAAGCCTTTTTGAACGACCCTATTCATACTTTTTTTAGTGGCTCTGGAATAGCTATGTACGGCGGTTTGATTGGTGGTTTTTGCGGTGTTTACTGGTTTATCACCCGAAAATTGAAGATGAACGCGCGCCACATGATGGACGCCGTTGCCCCCGCCTTGATGTTTGCCTACGGCGTGGGTCGTATTGGGTGCCAACTTTCGGGCGACGGCGACTGGGGGGTTCCAGCAGGAACGAAGCCGTCTTGGTGGTTCTTGCCCGATTGGATGTGGTCGTTCGATTTCCCGCGCAACGTCCATGAAGCGGGTGTGCCGATTGAAGGTTTTGTTGGCCAATACCACAATCATCTGCCGATTGGTGTTTATCCGACGCCGTTTTATGAAGTCGTGATGGCTTTGAGCATTGGCTTTTTCCTTTGGGCAATTCGCAAAAAAGTGGAAGCCACGCCAGGCGTTTTGTTTATGATTTACTTGATTTTAAACGGTATTGAACGGTTTTTTATTGAAAAAATTCGCGTAAATGATTTGTTAATTGATACACCGAGCTTGAAAATGACGCAAGCGGAAATCATTGCTATTTTGCTGTTTTTCATCGGCAGCATCGGTTGGTTTGTTTTGAATAAACGCCAAAAAAGTGTAGCGTGATGAGTTGGAAACATTGGACACGTTCGGGGAACTTCAAAAGTTCCCCGAACGTAATACCATGATTGAAGTTCATAACAATTGAATTGGTGCATAATTCTCCAAGGGTTGCAACCCTTGGAGAATTGTTGTTTTAAAATGCCCCCTCAGTATGTCAAGCGTTTTTCTAACAAAATTCTAATAAATCTCTAAAAATTAAAAATAGACACGTTATATTAACAATTAGGCATTAAATTTTACCTTTGCGCCACAATTTCAAGTAGAAAAGTGAAAACCCATTAATTTAAAATTCTATTTTATCGTCATTTCTACCATTTTAACAGCCGAACTCTTGAGAAATATTGGCCGACATACCGCAGCTTTTCTTATCTTTTTTGCGACCTTCTGCACAACAATTGCTGCACAAGACAGTACGCGTCGTGCAACACCGCCGCCACAAGTGGCTGCACCGTCGCCCGGGGCTGCTGTCAACAATCCGAATCTGACCGTCGCACCGATTATCACGCCGCTTGAATCGCAAGTCCGAAAGCCGCGCCGCCGTCGCTTGACAGCCGCCGATTCGATGCGCTTGGCTGTGCAGCGCGATTCCACGGCGAGAGCAGCACAAGCAATTCAAAATCAACAAGTTACGCCACAAGGAACGCCTAACGGTTCCGTTTTTAATACGGGAACAACAGCGACTCCCGCGCAACCCGTTGCCCCCGCAACACCTACGATAGCCGCGCTGCCGATTCCCGAAGTCCCTGCTTTGGACAGTTCAAAAAACCCGTTTGAAATACTGAGGGGTACGGCGATTGCACAAGATTCTGTTTCGGCTTCAACGGCAACGAAACAATTGTCGGAAAACCCGTTGGCGGCTGTACCAAGTTTATTGAACAAGCAATCATATAGTAAAAATTTTTTATTTTGGATATTTTTAATCACCCTCATTTTGACGGCTTTTGTGGTCAGCAATACACGGTCGGCGGTTCAAAATGCCTATCAAGCTTTGTTGAGTGACAATGCTTTGCGACAAATTCACCGCGAACAAGTGGGTTGGGGCAATTTTGGTCAACTCGCCCTTTATGGCTTGTTCTGGCTCAATATGGGCATTTTCACTTTTTTGATGTTCTATCGTTTCGCTGGGCAATCGCCTTATGGTCAGTTTGCGACATTTATGTTGTGCGTAGGCGGTGTTAGCTTAGCTTTTTCAATAAAACACGCCATTTTATATGTCATTGCAAGCGTTTTTCCGATTGCGAAAGAAGTGAAATTGTACAATTATATCATCATCACGGGCGGCATTTTCCTAAGTTTGGTCTTGTTGCCACTCAATATTTTCATCGCTTATTCGCCCGATTCAGTAAAAGAAATTTTCATGTATTCGGCATTTGGCATGATAGCTTTGGTGTATCTGGTACGCTCGCTGCGTAGTTTAAGCGTGGCAAGTCCTTTTTTAATGACCGACCAATTTCATTTTTTATTGTATCTTTGCGCCGTCGAAATCGCACCCATCATGATTTTAGTAAAACTTATATATCTTTAAGACTAATTTCAGATTTCTAATTTCAGATTTCTAATCGCAATAAATTGATTATCAATAGTTTACAAAACAAAGATTTTCTTTTTTAACCGTTTTAAAATTTTAGATTTTATGCTTACGTGCTTGAAATTTGAAATTTTTGACATCTGAAATCCTTGGAATTTTACCAATTTTCAAAAACAAAAGTAAGAAAAAATGGCAACCACCACATCGTCGAGCGCAAAAAAGACGCCGACTAACGGAAAACAAAATTTGGTAGAAACTTCACAAAATAACAAAGGCATGACAGCAGTAGCACCCAAGGTTGAGACGGTGGAGACTTACAGCCCCGTCAAAAGTATTTTGGTCACGCAACCTAAACCCGCGCTTAAATCACCGTATTATGACCTCGCGCAGAAATACAATATCCTGATTGATTTTCGGGAATTTACCCACGTTGAGCCACTCGATGTGAAGGAAGTGCGCCGTCAAAAAGTCAGCCCGGGAGAGTATTCGTCGGTCATTTTGAACTCAAAAAATGCCGTTGACCACTTTTTTAGGTGCTGCAAAGAAATGCGCGTCACGATGTCCGAAGAAACAAAATACTTCTGCTTGACGGAAGCAATTGGCAATTATTTGCAGTTATTTATCGTCTATCGAAAACGAAAAGTCTTTGTTGGAAACCGCACAATTGAAGATTTAAAAAATTACTTGGTCAAACACCGAGATAAAGAAACGTTTTTGTTGCCTTGTTCCAACTACGGTGCGAAAGACATTACGAAGTATTTGGATGATATAAAAGTTAAATACAAAGAAGCCGTGATGTACCAAACGGTCAGCAGCAATTTGAGCGATTTGAGCGACGTAAAATACGACGTTTTGGTCTTTTTCACGCCGCAAGCCATCCTTTCTTTGTACGAGAACTTCCCAACTTTTGCCCAAGACCAAACGCGTATTGCGGTCAGCGGCAAAAATACGGCTTTGGCAGTAAATGAACATGGCTTGGCGATTAACATTCAGCCAAACCCCGCCGCGCCTTCAATGCCAATGGCGATTGAGAATTACATCAAAATCTCAAATAAAGTATAGTCAATTATTTTATTGCATAAAAACGCCTTACTCAATGATTTGAGTAAGGCGTTTGTTTTTTATGGACGTTTTAAAGTACATCATTTCACAATCAAAACCCCACTTGCCACAAACAGAATCTCCTATTTTGGTTGGGTGATTAAAATGGGCGGTTTTTTTGAAGTAAATTTAAGGATAAAATTATAAATCAGCCCCCCTCAGTATAAAGCACTAAAAAAAGCCGTTTCGATGCTTCGGAACGGCTTTTTTTCATACCTAAAACTATTTAATCGACTGATTATCAAGCAATTACTAGTAAATTATCAGAATAAACCCCACTTTTCAACTTCGCGGCCACTTCACCGAATGCTTCCAGCGTTTCGTTAATATCTTCGGTCGTATGCACCGCCGTTGGAATCAAACGAAGCAACATCATGCCCTTCGGAATGACGGGATAAACGACGATGGAGCAGAAAATATGGTAATTTTCGCGTAAATCCGTAATCAATTTCAAGGCTTCTTCTACCTCACCTTTCATGTAAACAGGCGTGACGCAGGTGTTTGTTTCACCCAAATCGAAGCCTTTGGCAATTAAACCTTCTTGCAAAAGCCGCACGTTTTCCCAAAGTTTATGCCTAAATTCGGGATGTTTTTTCAACAATTCCAAGCGTTTCAATGCGCCGATAACAATCGGCATCGGAAGCGATTTGGCAAAAATTTGCGACCGCATCGTATAACGTAAATACGTAATAATTTCTTTTGAACCCGCGATAAACGCGCCAATGCTTGCCATCGACTTAGCAAACGTCGAAAAATACAAGTCAATATGGTCTTGAATGCCTTGTTCTTCACCCGCGCCCGCACCTGTTTTGCCCAAAGTGCCGAAGCCGTGTGCATCGTCAACGAGCAAACGGAATTCGTATTTGCGTTTCAAATTAACGATTTCTTTCAGACAACCTTGCTCGCCGCGCATACCGAAGACCCCCTCAGTAATAACGAGAATGCCGCCGCCTGAACGCTCCGCCGCAACAGTCGCTTTGGCCAACTGACGGTCGCAACTTACGGCGTCGTTGTGTTCAAAAGCGAACCGCTCGCCGAGGTGCATCCGAATCGCATCCATAATGCACGCGTGACAATCTTTGTCGTAAACAATGATGTCACGGCGGTCAACCATCGCGTCAATAACCGACAGAATCCCTTGATAACCAAAGTTTAACAAATAACCACTTTCTTTATGTACGTGCGCCGCCAAGCCTTGCTCCAACGCTTCGTGATATTTGGTATCGCCCGACATCATGCGCGCACCCATCGGATAAGCCAAGCCCCATTCAACGGCAGCATCACCATCGGCTTTTCTGACTTCGGGATGATTGGCCAAGCCCAAATAGTTGTTGAGCGACCAAACAATCTTCTCTTTGCCATTAAAAATCATACGGTTGCCGAGTGCGCCTTCCAATTTTGGAAACATAAAATAGCCGTGCGCCATGTCCGCATATTTGCCCAATGGGCCAGGCCGACTGATAACTTTTTCAAATAAATCCATGCGTTTTAGATGTGGCAACTCACTGATTATCAAACAATTGCCTTTTATTTAAAGTTTGAAAAATAAATAATTTGGTCGTGATTTAAAAGGTAAGTAAGTAGGTAGGTAGTCATAAATAAACGGGAATTTTATCTTTTGCAAATTGCTGACTATCAACATATTATAAAACTCATAACTCATCACTTATAACTCATCACTACTTATGCTTTAGTTTTTGTCTAAAATTGAGTGTTCTTTCAACAAAAAAGGGTAATTCATATTGAACTAGTATGTGCGAAATACTCATTCAAGTTTCCTGCCCTCATTGTGAGGGGTACAAAGGTGAAAAAAAATGGCAAAAAACGAAATGGTAGTCAAAACTTTTCGGAATTATCGGCTTTATGTCGCAAAATACTGAGGGGGTGTCAGATTTAGGAAATTTGCAAAATTTCCTAAATCTTTTGCCGCAAAAACATCATT
>JAYSRS010000537.1:0-3309 GCA_043720935.1 Saprospiraceae bacterium | reverse complement strand
TAATCTCAATTTTTTCGATGAAAAACAAGAGGCCGTTGTGCAAATAAAATGCGCCTTCCCGTAGGTTGTCTTGCTTGAAAGGCACGATTGTCCGTTTGTTTTGCTTCAAATCGGCTTGAACAGCCTTGAAACGCGCTTCGTATTGCTCAAAATCGGCGCAGGGTTTTCGACGGGCGACAAAATCCGTTTCAACCCGTTCGGTCGGCTTTTTGATGTGTTTGAAATCGAACAAGCCTTCCGTATCGTCTTCAAATAGGCCTAAATCGTCGGCATCGTCAAAAATAGCGGCCAATGAATCCACTTTTTTAGTCGCTGTATTCAGCAAATTGAATCTATCGTACCCCCTCAGTATATCGGCCTTTTCGGAGCTATTTTGCAGCATTTCCAAGCGGGATAACAGCGAAAACTCTTGAATCCCTTTGTCTTTAAGTGGTAAACGCCCGTACTTTTCGTAAAAAGCATTGATGTCTTGAAACGCGGCAATCGTCCGTTCATCGGCCTGTGCGGCGGGTGCGGCAAGCGGTTTAACGTCGAGCAAACCGAACTCGTCTTCTTCGGCGAAGATGTCTTTAAGCGTTTTTTTAGATGTTTCCATGCATTTGCTTGCGTTTTTGGTCTTTAACGTAAATAAATATTTCAGCCATGCGGCGTTCCAAAGGATCGGCAGCATTAATACTCGGCTCTCGGCCTTGTAGTTTGCGAAACAAAACGATTTTAGGCCACATCAATACGGCTTCTTCTTCCGTCACCACAATCCGTGTCGCTTCTATCGTGTCTTGAATGATTTTCAAAACCTTCGGCGTGACGGATTTTGACAGCACTTCGTAGGCTTTTTGAAACGGATTTACTTGGTCAATCAAATCAATGTGCAAATCGTCTATGTTCACAAATCGACCCGCGAGGCGAATAAACCGTTTATCAACCGTCTGTACTGAGGGGTCTTTATCCTTCGGGGTTTCGACTACCATTTTACTAAAAGATTGTGCTTCGTCGGTCGTCAAACTCGGGTACAAGGTTTTAACGATTTTGGGTATCAATTCGGCGTCAATTTGACTTTTCGGTGTGTTCGCGGCGAGGGCTTTTTTAAGGCTTTCGTCTTTCTGAATCGCGGCTTTTAGGTCTTTAACGTCAATCATTAAGTTGTTTTTGACCACCGAATCTAACACCACGTATTGCCGCACTTCTTCTAATTCCACGTCGCTGAGGGTCGGATATTTGCTTTTCAAAATCTTGGGAATCAACACTTTGTTAATCACTTCGGCATCTACGCCGCTGCCGATTGTCTTCAAAATCGTATTGTCTTGCAGGATTGTCGCTTTCAAATCGTTCAAATCGGACGCCACAATCTCCTTTACGCGCTTGGAAGTTGGCATTTTAAAGCCTTTTACCTTGATTTCTCCCGCTTGTGCTTTCTCTTCGTCGGAAAGGCGGGTGTTGAATTTAAAATTCGGCGCCAATACTTGTTCCATCAACAAAGACGCCGTTATCGCTTTGAGCATATTATTGACCGACGTTTTCACCAAATCGTCGGCGGCGTCGGGTTGTGCGATGAGGTTTGTAAATTGTGCGTGGGTTTTGTTGTCGCTGTCGCGGGTGCAACGGCCTATGATTTGGATAATTTCGGTCAACGAACCTCGGTAACCGACCGTCAAGGCGTGTTCGCAATACGGCCAGTCGAAACCTTCTTTCGCCGTATTGAGGGCGATAATCAAGTCAATATCGTCCACGTGCGTCATTTCTCGAAGGTAATTTTGAATTTTATCGCGCTCTTTGGGCGTATCTTCCACCAAATTGGCCACTTTGATGATTTTACCGTCCGTTTTACGTTTGACGCGAATAACGGCGGTCGTCGAATTTTGGTCAATCACGTCGCCGATGCCTTCCAAAATATGCCCTACTTCGTCGTGTTTTTCCTTCGTTGATTCGCCCGAATTGACGTTCGGGATGTGCAGAATTGTCTTTTTGTCGGTGTCCAATATCTCAAATATGGCGGTCAAGTATTTGCCTTGATAAAAATGATAGCCGATGCCCAATGATTTCAGATGTGTATAACCGTTCAGTTGTTGGTAATAATTGTAGGTCACTTTTGTAAATTTGGCTTCGTTGTCGGGCGTCAAAACGGGTGTGGTGTCGCCTCGGAAATACGACCCCGTCATTGCCGTAATGTGCGCTTTTGAGTTCCGCATGAGGCCCCTCAGTAATTCGCCCAAAATATTGTCTTCGGCTGCCGAAACGTGGTGAAATTCGTCAATCGCTAGGAGCGTGTCGTCAAAATCGGTATCTTTCAGTTGTTCGTAGGCAAAACGCAGCGTCGCGTGGGTACAAATCAGCAGTTGTTCGCCGTTTGCCATGAAGTTTTTGAAGGCTTCGACTTTGCTTTTACTGCCGTCGCTGCTCGGTGTGCAGAGGTTGTAGGCGTCGTTCGGGGCCCAATCGGTGTGAAAACCGTCTTTTGTCAAGGCGGTCGGTTTGAAGGAACTGCCGATTGAGCGTTCGGGAACGGCCACAATCACTTTTTTGATGCCTTGATTTTGGAGTTTATCCAAGGCAATAAACATCAAAGCGCGGGATTTGCCCGAAGCAGGCGGGGCTTTTATCAACAGATATTGTGCCGTGCGGTCGGCGTAGGCGGCGGCTTGCATTTCGCGCATGCCGAGGGCGTTTGCTTTGGCACTCGCGCCTGTTTGCGCGTAGTGTACGTGTACAATGTCGGGCATTTCTATGTTTTTAGAATTTAAGTGCTTTTACGCTTTTAATGCTTATTTGTTTGTTTTTGTCGTAACGAGTTTTGTAATTCAGTAGGAAACTCTATTGTCTAACGTGGTTGTCGTAACGAGTGTTGTCATTCAGTAGGAATCCCTATTGTCTGTGGTCGTCGCGTGGTTGTCGTAAAGGGTTTTGCTACTTAAATAAAGCAACACAGAAAATAGAGTTTCCTACTGAATGACAAAACCCGTTACGACGACGCACATAGACAATAGAGATTCCTAGGAATGACAAAAAAAACGGAATGACAAAAGCTACTCCTCCACCAACGGAGGCTCAACCAAACCAATCCACCATCTATCTTCTTCTTTTTTATCATCTAAACGGCTTTCAAACCTCGGCGGCCACATACCGCAAATGCCAATATTTAAAAATTGCCAATTAGGGTTTACAAGGCTTATCATGGCCATTTTCTTTTCTCGACTTAGATTTTTGATTTCTTTCTCGCGTAAAATGGCGTTGTTGATATACTGAGAATATTCGTAATACACCAAATTGTAGCAATAATACCGACCTGCAAAAGTGCGTTCTTCGCCTCGGTTG
>JAYSRS010000536.1:0-9456 GCA_043720935.1 Saprospiraceae bacterium | reverse complement strand
ATAATTTGTAACTCATTGATTATCGTCGCGTTTCAACGTTCGGGGAACTTTTAAAGTTCCCCGAACGTGCGCTGTACCATAAAGCCGATAATTCCGTTAATTTTGATAAAAAAAATTCATTCCCCTAATTTTTGAAATATTGAACAACAAACGCCTTTTCCTTTGCAAGTGCATTGAGCATTTCGGCGGTCGTTTCAGCGTTCAGATGCGCGTCGGTATATTCGCCTATTTTGGCGAAATTGGCGATTTTTTCATATTGTATTTGAGCCAATTTTAGGTTGTTTTCGATGTTATCCAAGAGTTTTAGAACAGTGTTTTTGTCATTAGGCAACCGCCTTTTTTCCGTAACGGCTTGTCGGACTGCGGCATATCGGGCATAATTTTGTACGACTTCATGTCCATAATATTCGGCTAATCCACGCATCGCCTCAATGTCATTCGGATTAAAGGCTTGCATTCTAAGTGATTGATTATAACGCTGTTGTATTGTATCGAGGTTTTCCCAAAGGCGAATGGTATCAGAAAAATTAAAATTTGAGTAGGGTAGAGGTGTCGCGCAATCGCGCTTGTGGGCGAAGCAATTGTAGGAAATTGGGGCGGTCAATAATTGCCACATCGGGTCTTGTGGCCAATGATTTTGGATAAATATAGAGGGGTCGGTTAAGAAGTATTTTTTTTCAGAATGAACGCCATTTGTATCCCAAGTGGCATCCAACAAATACCAATTATTGTTCAATTGAACAGCATTCCACGCGTGCCCTTCGCGCTCGATAAAACCGTTTGCATTTTTCGGTTTCCCTTCAATCACAACCGCTTTTACGCCAATTAGTCGGCACATTTCTCGAAAGGTTTTGGCGTAACCCATGCAGACGGCTTTCTTCAAAACGACGACATTGTATGGCTCTTGCCAAAGCGTTGTGTCGCCTTCGCGGCGGTATTTATGACTATTATCGTAGTTGACATTGCGAATCAACCACTCGTAAATCGCTTCCACTTTTGTCGAATCCGTTGTTTTTGCTGCCGTAATTTGACGCGTCAAATCGGCAATAGATTGAGCATTTAAGCCATTTTTTAAGCAAAATGCACTGAAAAGAAGAATAAAAACGCATTTTTTTATCAAAATACTGAGGGGGTGTGAAAGTAACGCGACCTTAAGGTCGCGCTACGTACATTTTATACTTTTTTCTTTTCTTGCCGACAACGGTCGCTGCAATATTTGACTTCTTCCCATACCTTTTCCCATTTTTTACGCCATGTGAAGGGACGCCCACAAGTGAGGCAAATTTTTTGCGGCAAGTCGCTTTTTTTGATTTGTTTAGCCATTTTTAATTACTTTTTAATGCGGTTGAACGTCAATGAAATCGGAAAATCGTTGGTAGTGACTTCTATTTCATCGTCATTTTTGAAGGTAGCGATGGTTTTTTCGCCACCTTTTTGAGTCAACGTCACGACATCGCCATTGTCTTCGACTTTTTCAAATGTCGTTTTGACTTTAACACCTGACATACCCGTTTTGATGTCCATCGTCTTGTTTTTGAGATTAAAATCAATGGTAAATTGTAAAGTTGGGTTTTTCCATTCGCCATTGAGGCGGCTATTTTCTAAGCCGCAAGCGGTCATTGAGCAGACAATTGCTAGGAAAAAAAGAGATTTTAAAAGATTTGATGCCATTTTTTAGCTTTGATGCGATTTTAAAATCGCTTTTTATGGTGAATAACGAAACAGAATTATTAATTTTTATACCCCTCAGTAGTACGTTTTATATATTTTTAGAATCAAAATTTTATTGCAATTAATTGATTTTAAATGAGTTCCAATCTGACGTGGGTTTGAAACCCGCGTTAGGTTTTTCTGCGCGCTTTGCACGCAAAAAAGTTCAATATTATTACTATGTAAGGCTTTAAAATTTCAAATAAAAATTAAGCATTTGACGCTGAATTCCCGTCTTTTGTGCCAAATTCTTTGTTATAAATGTCCATCAATAATAAAAATAAAGACAGCAAAATGGGGCCAAAAATTAGACCCATGAAACCAAAAATATTGAGGCCGACGATAACACCAAATATGGTAATTAATGGATGTATGTTGCCCATTCGTTTTTGAAGCCAAAAGCGGAACAAGTTGTCCACCGAACCAATGATGATAAAACCGAATAAGAACAGAAAAATGCCTTGCCACGTGTGGTTTTGTGCCAACAAAATAATGGACAAAGGCACATAGACCAAGGCCGCGCCTAAAATTGGAATCACCGCCGCCACGCAGGTCGCAATAAACCATAAAAACGGCGCGTCAACGCCTGCAATCCAATAGCCGATAAGGGCCACAACGCCTTGCAACAAAGCAACTAACGGGATGCCGATTGCGTTGGAAACCACCAAATTATTCAATTGTTTTTTGAGAAAAACGGCGTTTTCAGGCTTCAAAGGCCACCATTTTGGCAGACTGTTTTCAAGGGTTTTAGCCTCCGTAAACATGAAAAAGAGGATAAAATACATCACAACGACCATAATCAAACCGTTGAAAGTAGCCCCAACAACGCCTTGAATTTCATTAACGCCCCATTCGCCCAAATTGCGTAAATTCTGTTGCGTCAGCACGTCAAACCCATAACGTTTTTCTAAGTTGTGAATCATCAATTCTGCCGACGCCCACAGCGCATTCGACTGCTTGATAGCGGGTAAAATGCGCGACGTTAGGATGCCAATTAAGCCATTAATGGGCAATAAAATGGCCACAAAAGAGCCAATCATTAGCAAAATAGCGGCCAAAGTAGTCCGTCCTTTCAGTTTGATTGTCAACTGAAAAAACCATTTTCGCAGTAAAACATACAGCGTGTAAGCCCCCAAAAAGGCGGGAATAAAGTTTTTTAATTGCCAAAAAATAAGGCCACCAAGCCCTATCATAATGAAAATAAAAAACATTTGTCGGATGGTTGTATTGGCGATTCTATTCATATTTTCTTCATTTTTTAACAAATGTAGGTAATTGTTGACTTTTTTTAAACAGTCCTACGATATTTGCGCCGTCAATCACTTTTAATTCACGCTGAAAAATACACTTTTTCGGATTTTTTATACCCCTCAGTATTTTTGAATTAAAAATGAAAAATTAAGAATTAATGAGGCGTAATTTATTGTTAATCAATGAATTATAATTTTTGAGTTTGGCCTTGCAGTAGTCTTAATTTTAGCTTTTTTACGGCGGTGTAGCTGCCAAATCTCGGTAATATTTAAGTAACCAACCATTTTTTTAGCGGTGTAACTGCGGAACAATCAATTTTGCGGTTACACCGCACATCGAAAATGAAGCTTTGACTTGACGTTACCAAAATTGTGCAGCTACGCCGCAGTCTAAATTCCCAATTAGAAATTGCCATGACCCTTGAAATTTGAAATTTGAAATTTGAAATCTGAAATCTGAAATTCATACGTATGTCTGAAAAACAAATCTCTACGAAACACCTGCTCGGCATTAAAGACTTAACGCCCGACGATTTGCACCTCATTTTTGAGACGGCTGACCAATTTATTGAAGTCATTAATCGCCCAATTAAAAAAGTACCGTCTCTGCGCGACACGACGATTGTCAATCTATTTTTTGAAAACTCTACGCGGACCCGCATTTCCTTTGAATTGGCCGAAAAACGCTTGTCGGCGGACGTTTTGAACTTTTCCTCGTCGGCTTCGTCGGTCAAAAAAGGCGAAACCTTGCTCGATACGGTCAATAATATTTTGGCGATGAAAGTGGATATGGTCGTCATGCGGCATCCTGCGCCTGGTGCGCCGCATTTTTTGTCGAAACACATCAACGCAAGCATCGTCAATGCGGGTGACGGTACGCACGAACACCCGACGCAAGCCTTGCTAGATGCGTTTTCGATTCGCCGACAATTGGGGCAAGTGGCAGGTAAAAAAGTGGCGATTTTTGGCGATATTTTGCACTCGCGGGTTGCTTTGAGCAATATTTTTTGTTTGCAAAAACTAGGCGCAGAAGTCGTCGTTTGTGGGCCACCGACCTTAATTCCCAAACACATTGCGGCTTTGGGCGTAACCGTTTCACACGATGTGCGGAGAACTTTGGAGTGGTGCGACGTGGCAAATGTGCTTCGGATTCAGATGGAACGACAAGAAACCAAGTTTTTTCCTTCGATTCGAGAGTATTCACAGTTTTTTGGCATCAACGCCGAACTGTTGCAAAGCATTGGAAAACAAATAGTTATCATGCACCCTGGCCCGATAAATCGGGGCGTTGAGTTGACTTCCGACGTGGCCGATTCGCCGCATTCTATTATCCTCGACCAAGTTGAAAATGGGGTAGCGGTAAGGATGGCGGTGTTGTATTTGTTGGCAGCGAGGCGGTGATTGAATTAAAAATTAAGCTGAAATAAGCATTTCTAGTTTTGAATCTGCTTATATTTGGCTGTCGATTTCGAGGATACCCCCTCAGTATTTTAATTATTAAAACCTTATTTTATAAAATTAAATAGCCAACCATCAATGAAAAAATTGATTTTCGTACCTATTCTCCTCGCTGCAATTGTCGCTTTGACGACGCAATGTGCCAACAAACAAGCAGCAAATACGCCGAAAGCAACGGCGGTTATTCCGATGAAGCAAACGCACAAGGAAGCAGCCGATACCTTGCTTGCTGACGCCGAAGCACCACTCAAACCCTTGATTTTCAAGCCTTTGACGCGGGAAAAAGCGATGGAAATGCTCGCCACAAAAGGCATTGACAGCTTGTTTTTCAAGGAATATCCGAACAATGGTTTTTACGGCGACGACCGTTACCGTATTGAGTTTTGGATGCCTAACTGCATGAAAAATCCCGCTGACCCTACTACTTATTTGTTGTCGGGCAAAACGCGTTATAAGAAAAACATCAACGGTTTTGAGGGTGACATTAAGGTAACACAAATCTCCGAAGTTATTGACCCGAATATCGACACGGCGGAAGTCAACGCAATGGATATTCAACGCATTTATGCCGCACAAGGCACTTTTGAAATCCGCGAAGACCCAACTTTGAAATCTAGCGGTGTTTTCAAAGGGACAATTAAGTTTGAATTTTCGGTTGGTGAAGACAACCGCGTTCAGTTGTGGTATTATTCAAAAGGTTTGCCGAGTGGTGGGGCGGGTTACAGAATGGATGGCGTTTGGACAAGCAACACGCAACCGAATGTGTCGAAACCGCTCGTTTTAGCCGACGATTTGTTTCGCATTGCAAACGATATTTTGAAAGATTTTTCCTACGGTGAGCGTGAAATCGAAATCAATAAGGAATACCGTTCTTTGGGATGGGAAACGTTTTGGGAAAATGATGAGTGGTGGCAAAAGGCTGAAAAACCTAAAATGTAAGGTGAATTAAAATTGCATGCACGGTAGTAGAGACAAGGCATGCCTTGTCTCTACGTTACAATACATTCTTAAAATAGCTGTTTCGATATTCGTCGAAGCGGCTATTTTTATTTTGGCCTAATTCCAATTTCAGGCACATCACCGCTTTTTAGTCACGATTTTCGTACTCTTTTCTTGCACATTAAACCTTTAAACTAACCTATAAGTAAAGCCTAACTATTAAATTCATCCACTATTTTCTAATAAGCGATTCGTCATTGCGAGGAGGCACGACGAAGCAATCTTTAAGTTTTACGTCCATTTTTAAATTAAATTGGTAGGCTTTCATTGAAAATTTGCTAAAAATCAAGTAGATTGCTTCGTCGTGCCTCCTCGCAATGACAACGTTATTGGGTAAAGATTTGAAGTAAATTAATATTTTCAAACTTATCAGCAATCCTTCAAAAATAGACCCCCCTCAGTATTTGGGCTTCAGAAAGCTGTTTTCGCTTCGTTTTCGCTCTCTTATTTTTCAAAAAAAAACAGTCACAAATTTATAATTTTCGGAACAGTTAGACACACACTTTTTTTGTGTACCGATTATCCTACCAAATTGGGAGTAGTTATGCGTTTTTATCGCTATTTTAGAGGCTAATTTCCTACCTTTTTCGCGTTACTAAAAGCAACGTGACAGAATTTATCTTATACGAAAAAAGTCATTATAACTCTGACTGTCAAGCGTTTAGCAATAAACTAAAATCGTCATGCCTAGCTTTGCCGAGATTTTATTTTGCAAATACTCTTTTCTTCTACCCTAAATTTGGTAAATATTGAAAATTGTGACAAAAATTCGGGCGCGGTAAAACTACTGCGGCTACTTTTGTATCATCAAAACAAACACAACGCCTCCCACACATTCAACAACGCATACAGGAAACACATTTTTTTCGCAGGACAACGCATCTGACAACACAATGAAAAAACATTTACTAATTACTGTAATGTTGCTCTGCCCCCCACTTTTTTTTGCAACGCTTTTCGCTCAACATACGGCGCACCAATGCCACGCTCACGAGAACTTGACTCAGCAATTGACGGCTGACCCAAGCCTCAAAGACCGCCTTGATGCCCACGAACGTTTTACAAATGCTTTCGCCAGCCGCGTGCAATTGCGTGGTGGACAGCAAGTTACAATCCCAGTAGTTGTTCATTTGGTGTCTGCGAGTGTAACAGACGCACAAGTTTTGTCTCAAATTGAGGCATTAAATCGTGATTTTAACAAGTTAAATACAGACGCTACAAAAATCCCCTCAGAATTTACACCCCTCACGGCGGATTGCGAAATCAAGTTTCAATTGGCTGCCCGCACACCCGACAACGAACCGACAAACGGCATCCTTCGCCACACGTCGAGCCGTACGGAGTGGGGTGGACAGGATGATGTGAAAAAGCCATCAAAAGGTGGTTTTGCGCCTTGGAATGCATCAAAATACCTCAATATTTACGTTTGTTCTATCGGAAATGGCGTGTTAGGCTACGCTTCTTTCCCTGGAACACCCGCCGAAGTGGATGGTTTGGTGATTGACCCAACGGCTTTTGGCACAGTAGGTACGGCGCGTCGCCCGTTCAATATGGGCCGCACTTGCGTTCACGAAGTCGCTCATTGGTTGAATTTATACCACATTTGGGGCGATAGTGATTGTGGAGACGACCGTTGTTCAGACACACCGACGCAAAAAGAAGCACATTACGGCGACCCTAAAGCGACTTACAGCACTTGTTCGGGGACACAAACCCGCGATATGAGCATGAATTTTATGGATTACGTCAACGACGCGTCGATGGTGATGTTTTCAAATGGACAAAAAACGCGGATGCAAGCGACTTTAAGCGGTGTGCGTGCTTCGATATTGACCTCTGACGGTTGCGTTCCACCCGTTCAGATAGGTTGCAAAGTAAAAAATATTTTAGTTTCAGAACTCAAAACGACCGCCGCAACGCTTGCTTGGCATACGATTAGCGGCACTAAAACCTACACAATTGATATTAGAAAAACGGGTACAACTCATTGGTTATCAACCACTACGAATGACCCGACTTACACTTTCAGCAACTTAACCCCAAATGAATTTTACGAAATCCGCGTCAAAAGTGATTGCCTAACGGCTGAATTTAGCGAGGCTGTAAATTTTACAACACGCCTCGCTACGAAGGGGATGGACGATTACGAAAGCAACAATTCAAAGGCAGATGCTAAGGAAATCAAGGCAAATGGAACAATCGCGGCACTCATCGGCGATGAGAGAGATGTGGATTGGTTTTCGGTAAAAACAACCGCAGGACAACCTAATTTGAACATTACTTTGAGTACATTAGCGGCTGATTACGACTTTCGGGTGTATGATGCAAACGGAAAAATATTGAAAGTTGCGCGCATTCAAGGGCTTGATAATGAATCAGTTAGCATCAATTCGACGGTGGCTGCGACGTATTTTATTCAAGTTTATGGCTACAATAAAGTGTTTGACGCCTACAGTAATTATACGCTGACAACAACAACGAGTGCACAAAATTTTGCGATAGACGAAGCGTTTGAGTATTACAACAAGGCGGCAAGAATGGTTGAGGAAGACGCGTTCCAAATCTATCCAAATCCAGTTGTTGTTGATGCGACGTTTTATTTTGACGCTAAAAAAGAAGGGGCGGTAACGCTTCAAATTGCTGATTTGCGCGGTGTAGTTTGTGTCAAAACAACGCAAAATATTGGAAAAACGACCCCCGCAGTATCCGTTGATTTATCGGCATTGCCAAGAGGTATTTACATCGCAACGGTTGAACAAGGTGGGCAGATTAAATCGAAAAAATTGGTGAAGAATTAAAATACAGTTGTTTTATCTACGGATTACACGGATTATACAGATTAACACGAATTTATAGTCTCTTTCTGAATGACAAAAATAAAATCCGTATTAATTCGCGTAATTAGTGGATAAAATTTTAAAAGATAATGGTTAAAAATGAGTTTTTGTGAGGAACGGCTTTGCGATTTTAAATTAATAAGCCGTTTTTTTTGAATTATCAATTCATTTTTTAAAAGATAAATTAATTAAAAATCAGAATAAAATAATATATATCTAATTCAGGCAATTAACACTAATACACAATGAAAATTGTATGTTAGATTATGATTTAGGGCATTTTAATTTTAAATTCTTAATTTAAAGACATAATGGTTAAAAATGAGTTTTTGTGGGGGACGGCTTTGCGAAATTAAATCAATAAGCCGTTTTTTTTAATTGCAAAAATTTATTTTACAAAAGATAAATTAATTAAAAGTAGGCGTGAAAAATAGACGTTTTAAATACACTTAATTAACGATAACAATAAAGAGATTATTGTGTTAGATTAGTACTTAACGCGTTTTAATTTAAAATTCTTAATTTTTAATTCAAAAAGACTAATGGTTAAAAATGAGTTTTTGTGGGGAACGGTTCCGCGATGCTTAACATCGCGGAAGCCGTTTTTTTTAATTCATTGTTTAATTGAAAAAAATAGAGATGAAAGAACAAACTAATTATTGAGGGGTGCAATGCAACATTGCACCCTAATTTATGGGTCGAACTTTGAATAAAATACAAAATACCCCCCTCACCTCCCCTTGATATGGGATTTTGAATTTCAAATTTCAATGCGCTAGAATTTTTAAAATGTGAAATAAAGTAAAATAGAACAACGCCCGTGAATGTACGCGGCGTTGTTTTTTTTATGGATTCATAACTCTCCAAGGGTTTGTAACTCTTGGAGAGTTTCGACATAATTAATTGATAAATAATGATTTATAAAAATAATAAAATTGATTTATCAAAAAGGCTTCTGATTTGCACAAGCAACTTTTTTATTTTATTGAAATTATTTTTTCTCAAACGCGCACAAAAAAAATAATTTTTTTACGAGAAATTAGTTTATAACTAATTGATAATCAATTTATTAAAAGATGTGAGTGATTGGGAAGTCTAAAATAGTGTAATTTTTTCCTCCTTCACCATGCTGCACCTTTGTATCATCAAAGAAAGCGGAACGGTAGAACGCGAGAGGATAGGAGAGAAGGTGTCAGAAAAAC
>JAYSRS010000535.1:0-3320 GCA_043720935.1 Saprospiraceae bacterium | reverse complement strand
TACGAAATCTTAAAGATTTCGTAAATGTTGGTAATCAACACTTTACGTATTTTATTTTTTATAAAAAACACCGTTGTACCATAAAGCCGATAATTCCGTTAAAATTTGAAATCATTGAAATTTCTAACTAAATCTAACACTTTTTGTAGTTGTTCAGCAGGTGTCAGATGCGAATTGTCAATTAGAATCGCGTCTTCGGCTTGGCGTAGCGGCGAGTCAGCACGATTAGAATCAATCAAATCGCGTTCGACCAAATTGCGCTTAATGGCTTCAAAATCAACGACTTGTCCTTTTTTTGTCAACTCATCGAAACGGCGTTGGGTGCGAATATTTTTATCGGCGGTCAAAAATATTTTAAGTTCGGCAGTTGGAAAAACGACCGTTCCTATGTCGCGCCCGTCCATGACAACGCCTTTGCGCGTACCCATTTTTTTTTGTTGGGCCACGAGAAAACGGCGCACATCTGAAATCGTGGAAACAGGGCTGACCATTTCAGAAATCCGCATCGTTCGTATTTCCTCTTCGATGTCTTTTCCGTTCAAAAAGGCGTGATTACCCGTTTTTTTTCGTTGAAAATCAATATCAATGTGTTGCAAAGCGTCCAAAACCGCCGCGTGGTCATTGATATCAACGTTGTTGTCGAGGAAGTAAAGTGTTACGGCACGGTACATCGCCCCCGTGTCCACGTAAGTGTAGTGCAATTCTTTGGCGAGTGCCTTTGCAAGCGTGCTTTTGCCGCACGAGGAATAGCCGTCAATGGCGATAATGATTCTTTTCATAACGTATTTTTCCTGTTATTCTTCAATTTTCTCTACTTTTTGGACAAATTCCGTCACAACCGATTGCAAACGCTGCACCAATAAAGCCGTAAAACGGCGCGTCAATTCCGCTTCATGTTCGGAGAAAACGGCAAATTCTGCCGCCGTAAAATGACCAATCACGACGCCTAATAAGCGGTTTTTAAACTTAAAATCTTCCTTCACCGAATCCGCAATGTAGGCCAATCGTTGCCCTTTGGAGAGCGTGGCGAAGGTGTTTTTCCGTTTTTCGATGTAATTTTTGAAAATATCCACGAATAAATCGTGTTGAAATTTCAAAATGGGTCGTAACGTCGCGTTTTGAAATTGCTCAAATGTGCTTGATTCAGCCGTTTCGATGTTCAAAACGGGACGAATAAATAATATTTTTTCCTCTCTCATGTCAAATAGTGATTTTTCTATTGAGTAAATAACGTATTAAAATAATTTGTTTTAAAAAAAGCGAACCAACCGCACCGCTTATCGGCCTTATAATCTGCCGTTGATTGAACGCCTAATTGATTGAATCGGGCGTCAAAAGTGGTCAGTTTGGCTTGAGCTTTTTTCAACTTTTTCAAATAGGGATGGTAAAAAATGACTTTTACGGCGTCTGTCAAAATGTACATTTTAGGCGCAAAAATCGCCTTGTCGTTCTCAAATAATTTGACGCCATGAAAATGAAAGAAGACAGCCTCAAAATTAGACCCCTCAGTATTTCGGATTTCGGATTTCGGATTTCGGCTTGTTTTCGATGTCAAATTGCCTAAAATGCCATTTTTAACCCATTGAAAATCAAACTGTTGTACATTCCACGGTGCTAAACCGCCGCCCAAATGTTGCAACGAATGCACACCTTGAAAACGGGTTAACCAATCATCCAAATATTTTTGGTCGCCAAATTTACCGTCTTCGTGGCGATTGAAACACCACTCCAAACAACGGTCGCGCCACCAATTTAAGACCTTTTGGCCATTTTTCGAATTATCAAAATACATAAATTGAACGCAGTATTTACCCGACAATTTTGACTTGTCGTACTGAGGGGTATAATGATGTTCCGTAATGAGTACATTCGCCGAAGGGGGCATTTCGTCGAGCAAAATCTTAGGATTTTGATAAAAAACCATGTCGGCATCAATGTAAATGCAATGCGGCAAATCGAACGTTCGGATGCAATAATGAATTGTCGAACTCGTGCAAGTCCAACAATATTCACCGCGTGAACGTGTCGGTTTGATGCGAAGTAGGTCTTCATCTTCAAATTCGGCGAGCGAAATAACGGTCAGATTTGGCAAATGCATCGCCTTCAAAGTCGTTAAACAGAGGTCGTCGAAAGCAAAAACGTAGAGATGCGCCGACCCCTCAGTAACGGATATCAACGATTCATAAGTCACCAAACCACGCGCTAAATAATTGGCATCGAATAAAGTACAGAAGTTAATCATTTAAAATGTGTTATTTCAAAGATTTCAAATGTCAAAAACTATAACATGGTAAAACCTCGTTTTTCTGCTGAGGGCTTAATTGCACAGGCAGCGATAGGGGAGGGGTGGTTTGTTTCTATTTTTGAAAAATTTTCAATTTTTCAAAAATAGAAACAAACCTTTTTTGAGGTTTTACGCCGTTTTGTGTGTGCATTGAAACTCTTTTATTTTTTGGCAACAATCACGTTGTCCAAATACAAATCTTTATTTTTTGGTAAAATCGCCCACAAAATCAGCCCTAAAACGTTGAGCCACGCGTTGAAAACGACGCTCGCAATGATGTTCAACATTGGCGATTTTCGGCCTGCCCAGTACGTTTTTTTGAAAATATAACCATTGATTAATTGCACAATAACGCGGAAATCTTGCAACGTTTTTTGATGTGAAATGAGGGTAAATCCGTTTTTTTCCAACAAATGCCGCAAGCCAAAAGACGAATAACGGGCGTAATCATAGGGCTGTTCATGCTCATCCCAAACGAAAGGAACGGTCAACAAAAGCCGTCCGTCGGGCTTTAAAACGCGGTGAATTTCCTGCAAAAATTCGTCGGGCGCAAAGACGTGTTCCAAGACTTGGCTCGTCAAAACGCCGTCAAAATGACCATTTTCAAAGGGAAAATGGGTGCCATCGAAAAATACATCGACTTGTTCGTTGGTGTGGTCATGCCCTTCTTGTTCGACTTCCATGCCGATATATTCAGAAAAATTGAAGAGCGATAAATACGGTTTTTGACCGCAACCGACATCCAAAATCCTACCCGTCAACTGCCCTGCCTCGCGGGCAACCGCATCGTATAAGGCACGTCGGGCGAAAAAAAATGGGTTCGTAAAAAAACCAACAAGCCCTGGATTAAAGGTCTGTTTTTTGAAAAATTGCTTTAACATAATTATTGAAAATTATCTGCTTTATGTCTGAAAATCGTCATTTATACTGAGGGGTACGTTTTATATATTTTCAGATTTTAAACGGGCTGTTTTTCGCTACGCTCAAAAGACGCCCTTTAAAGAAATCTATCGGGGCGACGTTGTTTTTTTGTTGA
>JAYSRS010000534.1:0-28989 GCA_043720935.1 Saprospiraceae bacterium | reverse complement strand
AAACCAATTTTTAAGTAAAAAATGGTGTTTTTGCGGCAAAAGATTTAGGAAATTTTGCAAATTTCCTAAATCTGACACCCCCTCAGTATTTTGCGACATAAAGGCGATAATTCCGTAATTTTGCTTCGTAAACATGAGTTCTTTGTCCACGTAATTCAAAAAATGGCCTTCGGATTGCTGACAAAAGCGCATAAAATAGACGTATTTGTACAACAACGGCAAGTCGTTTGCGTCACCCGTTGCCGCATAGTGCATACAAACCGCAATCGCCGCACGGGCGTTGTCGTCGAGCGTGTAACCTGTTTCGATGTCAGGTTAATTGATTTGGCAAAACTGAATCATGGCAAAATCGGTCGTCATTTTTTTGACGTGCGCCAAACTCACTTCGGGCATTTTGTAGGCTAACTTCATGCTTCCATTTCGATTAAATACTGAGGGGGTGTTTGTCATCACGGCATTATCACCGTCCGTTTCCGCCCATATTTTTTTGATTAAAAAGGCGTGGGCAATCGCCAAATTTTCCCACGCGGTGGGTAAAATTCGGTGCAAAGCATTGAGAATCAATGTCTTTCGCAACATTTCATCGCCCAACAAAAGGTTCACTGCGGCGGCTAACTGAGGGATGTTTTCAAAATCAAACACGATGCCCGTGTCCTTCGTCAACACTTCGAGCGCGTGCGGAATCGGCGTCGAAATAATCGGGCAACCGCAAATATTGATTGACAAAGCGCACGTGCTTGTCGAGTTGCAGCGTCTGCACGGTGTTTTGCAGCATGTCGCGGTACTGCTCCCCTTCCGTTCGGACGACACCCGAATGCGTTTTACCGATAATCAAAAAGACGACATCAGAATTTTTTTCGATGATTTCAGGCAAGGCATTAAGCGTTGTTTCGATGCTTTTGCCCGAACTCAAAAGTCCAAAAGTGGATAGCACTTTTTTGCCCATCAAGCCGTATTTTTCCTTCAAAAACGCTTTATTCAAATGTGGAACGAGGTGTGTGCCATGTTCGATGTGGATTGTCCAAATCCAACAACGCAGCCCCCGCACAATACACGTAACCCGCCAACGAATCGTGGACGGTGTGATAAATCAGCAACCCACCGTGCGGCGTTTCAATCGGCGGACAACCACCACCTATATAATTAACATCGTATTTATATTTTGGTGACAACACAACGTTTTCTTCAAAATGGATTAAATAATTTTCCCAATATTCCTTCGTCAAATCCGATAAATTAGAAACGGACGCTATTTGAATATCAGGTTTTATGCGGTGCAAAAAATACAATTTATCGTTGATACGTCGGGGAAAAAACACCCCGTTTTTATCCCACAACAATACTTTTTTATCCGTCGTTGTGGCCACCGCGTTACGGTCGTCATAACGCGCGTACTTTTCATTCAGTATATTTTTTGAAGAAGCCAATCGTTTAAATTCATTATACGTAATCGCAGGAACGACAATACCTAACTTGTCCCAATGCTTTAAATCGGGTGAAGTAGCCACCGCCCCGAGCGCGTTTACACCATCGTAAGCCGCGTACGTCAAATAATACAAATCATCAATTTTGGTGATGCGTGAATCTTCTACGCCCTGCGATTCGTAGTCAAATTGAGGGAAAATAACGGAAATGTCCGACCGTTCCGCAACCGTCAAAGGCTCATTCAATCGGCAATAACCGACGCTCGAATAGTTACCTTTACTGACAGCCCTGTAAAAAAGGTGAACGTCGTCGCCTTCTCTAATCGCTGCAGGGTTCAAAACGCCTTCATTTTCAAAGCCAAACGCCGTTTTTTCTAGTAAAACGCCTTCTTTTGTTACGCCTATCATATTATTAATAAATTTTTAGCTAGGCAAAGGTGGGGTGCAGCGTTGGCCCACGCGTTACACAATTGTTCGGATAAGCTATAGGATTCACACTTACGTTGTCGGCACAAAGCAGCCGCAGTGTTCGGATAAATTATAGGATTCACACTTATGTTGTCGGTACAAAGCAGGCGCAGTGTTTGGAAAAAGTTCATTTTACCCCTCAGTATTTCAACAAAAAAAGCCCATTCTCACCCATTGCCGTGTGCAAATCTTACAATCTATTCCAAAAATTATGTAACAAAACTACTTGAAAACGCGCTCACCTTTGCCACGAAGCCCCCTCAGTATTTTCACTATTTTATCTTAGTACATGATAAGAAGGCAAATTGCTTTCCGCACTCGCTTCCCTCCTTTGGCCAACCAAATCAAAGAAATGTTGAACAAAGCAAGTGTTTCAAAATCAACCCTTTTGCAGTCAATTGTCGGAATTACAACCATTTTGATTGGCGCAACGGGCGTTTTTGTGGAACTACAAAAAGCCTTCAACCTAATTTGGGCCGTCAAAGTTGTGCCTCAAAGTGGCCTTGTGGAGATACTCAAAGCGCGTCTTTTTTCCTTTGGTTTAATCATGGCAATTTCATTTTTATTGACAATTTCGCTTGTCGTGTCCACGGTTTTGGAGGCTATAAGCAATTGGATTAAGGCAGATTCTTCGCAATTTATGCTGATTGTCTTGAAAATTATAAATTTTGGCATCTCTCTCGCCGTCATTTCGACGCTTTTCGGGCTGATGTTTAAGATATTGCCCGACGCTAAAATTAAGTGGAAATACGTCTGGCTCGGTTCAATCGTCACGGGTTTACTCTTCACGATTGGCAAAACAGCACTTGCTTATTACTTCGGCAAAGCTGAACCTGCATCGGTTTACGGGGCAGCAGGTTCAATGATATTATTGCTTTTGTGGGTGTCTTATTCCTCGATGATTATGTTTTTTGGTGCAGAATTTACGGCGGCCTATGCGCGTATGTACTCGGGCGAAATCGCCCCGTCGGACATTGCGAAAGTGGACGTAAAGGCTCAAAGGGAGAAAGAGGTGGCAAGAATATAAAAAGATACCCCCTCAGTATTTTAGTCTTTTTATCTCGTTTTATGTCTATATTTGCCACATATCAAGCACCTTAGATATTGAGAAAAATCATTCACATAGACATGGACGCCTTTTTCGCAAGCGTCGAACAACGCGACAATCCCGAATTGCGCGGCAAACCTATTGCCGTAGGCGGAAATGGCAAGCGTGGCGTTGTGGCAGCAGCGAGCTATGAAGCCCGTAAATACGGCGTACATTCGGCAATGCCCGGGGCAGTAGCAATGCGGTTGTGTCCACATTTGATTTTTGTAAAACTGCATTTTGATAGATATACAGAAGTTTCCAAGCAAATTCGACAGATTTTTGAAGAATACACCGATTTAGTTGAGCCTTTGAGTCTTGATGAAGCGTATTTAGACGTGACTGAAAACAAATTCAACATGGCTTCCGCCACAATCATGGCGCAAGAGATTCGGCAGAAAATATTTGAACAAACACAATTGACGGCTTCGGCGGGCGTGAGTTTTACAAAGTTTTTGGCAAAAACGGCTTCGGATTTTAATAAACCAAACGGCTTGACGGTCATTACACCCGCTGAAGCGTTGCCTTTTTTGGAAAAATTGTCCATCGAAAAGTTTCATGGCATCGGTAAGGTAACGGCAGAAAAAATGCGAAAAATGAACATCCGAACGGGCACGGATTTGAAAAAATTGGAAGAATTGGAATTGGTGCGCCGTTTCGGAAAAGTCGGGCGTTATTATTACAAAGTCTGTCGCGGCGAAGACGACAATCCCGTCAATCCGAATCGCATTAGAAAAAGCATTGGCGCAGAGGAAACATTTTCGGATGATTTGGACAACATTGACGATATGAAAAAGCAGTTAGCCGTTATTGCTGAACGCGTTTTTAAATACATCAGCCATAAAGAAATTTGTGGCCGTACTTTGACGCTGAAAGTGAAAAATCCAGAATTCCAAACGTTCACGCGTTCTAAAACATATCTTCATGACATCAAAAATTTGGACGATATACTGAGGGGTGTCTATGAATTGTTGGAATCGAATGTCAAGCACTTTGAAAAAGTCCGTTTACTGGGTATTTCCATCTCAAATTTGAGTAATGACCAATTTTTAGAGGGTTTGCAATTGGAGTTCGATTTTTTGATACCTTCGCAAGCGTAGTAAACAATGGAACAGCATCGGTGAAAAAACGTCGTCGAGGTTAAAAATCTCGACGACGTTAATGACTCTATAAAATTTGGTGCGTTTGAAATTATTTAAAAAAATATTTTTATGCTAACTCATTGATTATCAACGAATTAAATTTTTTTGAAAAAATATTTAAAATATTTTTTTAAAAAAAACTTGGCAGACTAAAAAAGTCGTCCTACATTTGCGTCGCAATCAGCCGAAGGGCAGAATGTTTGTTGGAAAATGATCTGGTAGCTCAGTTGGTAGAGCATTTGACTTTTAATCAAAGGGTCCTGGGTTCGAATCCCAGCCAGATCACTCAAAAAAACCATAAAGCCGTTGTAAGTCATTGACTTGCAACGGCTTTTGTTTTAGGAAAAATTTATATAGGTCATTCTAAAAACTGTAAACCTGATAGTTACTATCAAACGCGCTGCTCAAAATCGTCGTTTCATTTTTATTTCGGAATTATCTGCTTTACGGTACGGCGTAACATTTACGAAATCTTTAAGATTTTGTAAATGTTGATAGTCAACGCTTTACGCATTAAGATTTTACGAGAAAATAGGTTTGTACCATAAAGCCGATAATTCCGTTTTATTTTAAAGCCGCTTTTCTTATATTTGCCTAGTTTTTTAAAATCTTAAAATTCATAAGCTATGACTATTACGATTTCTTCCGACGAACCGTCAACGATTGACCGTATTCTCAAAACGCTTCAACCCTTGCGGCGTGAAAAATTGGTTTTTGATATAAAAACGGATATTCTAGATGACGAAGATGCCATGAAAACGGCGGCTATTCGTGAACGACTCCGTCTTAAATATGTTGTCAATGGAGAATGGAGAACAATGGACGACGAAGACCGTCAAGACGCGGCGTTGCTTGAATCCATGCTTTACGATGATGAAAATGGGCTAGTTGAGATATTAGAAGCGTCCGAAGCCCAAGCATTTTATCACGAAATGAAAGCTGGGCAAAATGAATTACACACCAACAAACACATTTAGAAAATCTGCTCGAGGTTTAGATGCCCAAACTCGTGCTGAACTTGCTGACGTATTAGGCCAAATCGAAGCAGCAGACGCGATTGACGACATACAAAACTTGAAAGATATGAAAGGCGGTAAAAACAAAGGTTTCTTTCGCATTCGTTTTGGTAATTTTAGACTTGGCTTTTTTTTGACAGGTGATAATGACATCATTCTTAGAGAAGTTGGCCCACGCGGGGATTTCTATAAAACTTTTGCATAGTGTAACATGATTCAGCATACCCCCTCAGTATAAAACATGAAAAAGCCTTGTAAACATCACGTTTACAAGGCTTTTTATATGTTGAAAATAAAAATTTATTGCCCTTTTTCGACCTGCAAGAAGCTCAATTCAACTTCTGTACCGCGACCAAAAATCTTAACAACGACTTTCAATTTCTTTTTCTCTTCGTTGACTTCTTGAATTTCACCGATAAAATCAGCGAATGGCCCTTCGTTAATTTTAACAGTTTCGCCAACAATGAACGGTTCAACGTGCACTTCACCTGAAGTTTGAGCGTCATCAACCACACCAAACATCCTTTTTGCATCCGCAACAGACATTGGAATAGGGTCATTCTTGCCCAAAAAATGAATCACATTTGGCACAGCAGTTATTGCTGCCGCAATATCTCCTTTAATTTTCGACGGCAATGCTTCCACCATGATGTATCCTGGAAGCGTATTACGCTCCTGAATCACTTTTTTACCGTTGCGAATTTTATAGACTTTTTCGGTTGGAACGACAATATTTCTGACGAAATCGCCCCAATTTTCTATTTTAATTTCTTTCTCAATGCGTTCTTTAATGACTTTTTCTTTGCCACTAATCACGCGTAGGGAGTACCATCTTGTTTCTTCTGCCATTGTTGATAGGCTTATTTAACACCGTAAATGAGTTTCAAAAGTTGGTTTGAAGACGCATCCATAAGGAAAATGATGATTGCCAAGATGGCACTTGCCAAAAGCACAACACCCGTTGTCGCTTGCAAGTTTGCCCAAGTTGGCCAAGTAATTTTAGTCCGCAATTCTTCCAGACTTTCGTTGACGTACGCTCTGATGTCCATGACTTCAAATTCAGTTTAAAAAAAAAGGGGACTTTCGACCCCCCTCAGTAATTTATGAGTTTTGAGTAACGGGTTTTGAGTTTTGAGTTGTAGCAGGGAGTGTAGAAACTCAAAACTCAAAACACATAACTCGAAACTTACTTTGCACGGGCGGTAGGAATCGAACCCACAACCTACGGTTTTGGAGACCGCCACTCTACCAGTTGAGCTACGCCCGTGTATAAGTGAAAAGTTGAAAGTGTATAGTGATAAATGAACCACCAAGACTTTAAAAAAATAAAAATTGAGCATCAATAATTATTATTCACGAAGGTAAACGATTAATTACTAATGCCCAATTTTTTATGACTTATTTTCGATTACTCGAGAATTTCAGTTACTTGACCTGCACCAACGGTACGACCACCTTCGCGGATAGCGAAACGGAGACCTTTGTCCATTGCGATTGAGTTGATAAGCGATACTGACAATTCAACATTGTCACCCGGCATAACCATCTCAACACCTGCTGGCAATTCACAATCACCCGTTACGTCAGTTGTACGGAAGTAGAACTGTGGACGGTAGCCTTTGAAGAAAGGTGTGTGACGTCCGCCTTCGTCCTTCGACAAAACGTAAACTTGGCACTTGAATTTTTTGTGTGGCTTAACCGTGCCTGGCGCACAGATAACCATACCACGCTTAATTGCTTCTTTGTCGATACCGCGCAACAACAAACCTGCGTTGTCACCCGCTTCACCACGGTCAAGCAATTTACGGAACATTTCAACACCCGTTACAGTAGAAACCAACGTCTTTTCGCCTTCTTTCTGCATACCTAGGATTTCAACTGGATTACCAACGTTGATAACGCCGCGTTCGATACGACCTGTTGCAACCGTACCACGACCTGTAATCGAGAATACGTCTTCAACTGGCATCAAGAACGGTTTGTCAACCAAACGAATTGGCTCTTTAATCCATTCGTCGCAAGCGTCCATCAACTCCTGGACTTTCTCTTCGTACTGAGCGTTACCCATAAGTGCGCCTGTCGCCGAACCTTGAATGACAGGTGTGTTGTCACCGTCAAACTGATATTTGCTAAGAAGTTCACGAACTTCCATTTCAACGAGTTCTAACATTTCTGCATCATCAACAAGGTCAACCTTGTTCATAAAAACAACCAAAGAAGGCACACCTACCTGACGCGCCAACAAGATATGCTCGCGTGTTTGTGGCATTGGGCCATCCGTAGCTGCGACTACTAAAATTGCACCGTCCATCTGAGCAGCACCCGTAACCATGTTTTTCACATAATCCGCGTGACCAGGGCAGTCAACGTGTGCGTAGTGACGCTTTTCAGTTTGATATTCAACGTGAGCCGTGTTGATTGTGATACCACGTTCTTTTTCTTCTGGCGCACCGTCAATTTTATCGTAGTCAATTTTTTCGGCAAGACCTTTACGTGCCAACACCATCGTGATGGCAGAAGTCAAGGTAGTTTTACCGTGGTCAACGTGACCAATTGTACCGATGTTAAGGTGCGGTTTGTCCCTGCTAAAGGTAGCCTTTGCCATTGCAAATTATTTTTTATAAGTTAAAAAAATTTCAATAATGAATTTCAAATCCGAATACTATAAAAAGACATGAATTTAAAATACGCTATGTAAGCTATTGACTTTCAAATGTTAAGCCAAAATATTTTGAATCCTGTAATTTTTCTTTTAAAAACCAAAAAATACTGAGGGGCCTATTCTCCTCAATATTTATTGTTACTTTTTGAGCCGTTGATGGGAATCGGACCCGCGACCTCTTCCTTACCAAGGAAGTGCTCTACCACTGAGCTACAACGGCTTATGTAAAACCTATCTGCCGTTTACTAATAATGTGCCGATTTACAGACACGTTATATAGTAGGTAATCCAACGAAAATGTACGATTCTGGAGTAGGGCGATTTACGAAGCGAGAGTTGTTTTCAACGTAAATGCGAAAGTTCGTAAATCGTATATAAGACGTGAAGTGAGCGGAAGACGAGATTCGAACTCGCGACTTACAGCTTGGAAGGCTGTCGCTCTACCAACTGAGCTACTTCCGCGCTTAGGAAACGACTAAGTTTGCAATCAGACAGTAAGCGATGTGAACCGCTTACTGCCAAAATTGCTAATTTTTGCGACCAAAAAATGGGTAAAATGTGGGAGCAGATGGATTCGAACCACCGAAGGTGTAACCAGCAGATTTACAGTCTGCCCCATTTGGCCGCTCTGGAATACTCCCAATCTCTTCTATTGAAGAGCCGATGGAGGGACTCGAACCCCCGACCAGCTGATTACAAATCAGCTGCTCTACCAACTGAGCTACATCGGCTTATTTTGAGTGGCGTTCCAAAAGCGCAATAACTGAGAAAGAACTTCTTTTTGTCTCCATTTTTATCGAAAAAAACTGTTTCGTTAACCATGTTTCAAAAAGCGTTGCAAAGATAGGCTCAGAAAACAAACTTCCAAGCATTTTTGAATTTATTTTTCAAAAAAAAATCGTGAATGGGTTTGTTGTTAATTTTAAAAAGGTGTTAACGTATTGATTATCAAATATTTATAGTGTATTAATCTCGTGTTTATTTTTTTTAAATTTTCTAACCTTTTGAAAATAGCTTGATTCTAAACGGCACAACGGTCGCTATTCTGAATAAAGGGTGAATGAAGGGTTGCGACTGCGTGAAATACATCATATATATACGTGTGCGACCTATTTTTACTGAGGGGGTATCAAAAGTAAGTTTCTTTTGGGTGTATATCAAAAACAGTGTTAAATTAGCAAGAGCCGATTAAACCATTAGGTTCAGTCGGCTCTTGTACTTTTCACTAATCACTTCTAACTTTTCACTTAAAAAAAGTGGTCCCGACGGGGATCGAACCCATATCTAAAGTTTAGGAAACTTCTATTCTATCCATTGAACTACGGGACCAGCGTGGTACTGTGCATTTTCGGCGGCAAAAGTAGGGATTAAAATGGGATTTGCAAGTATTCAACAAATTTTAGGCGTTTATACTGAGGGGGGCTTAACAAAGAAACTAAAGCTGCGTTTGATTTTTAACATTGCCATAACTTTTTTTAACATTACAGGCAGCATTCCTAAACAATCATACGTTATAAGTTGTCCTTAGAGGCTCAATAGAAACAGACTATTAAAAACAAGACACTATGTTAAAAGTAGGTTTTCACATCAATTTTCTCGCAAGCAAGCTCAAACAACAGGCTATTTAACTAAAAAAACGCGTTGTTTGTCCTTGTTTATCAAAAAAGAACCCCATCCATATCTTACAAATAGAAAGGTCATTGTACATTTCCGCCCTCATTTGAATAATAGAGAAATTTAACATTACTAATTTTACTTATTTTATCATCTAAAATCACGTTCAGAAATGAAAAAAAGGTTACTACTCCTCCTGAGTATGGCATTCCTTGCTTTAGGTTCAGCGTTGGCTCAACGGACTATTACAGGTTCGGTGAAAGACAATAGCGGCGAAGCAATGGTAGGTGCAAGTGTCGTTGTCAAAGGCACAACAACGGGTACTATCACCGATGTTGATGGCAAATTTAGCCTCAACATTCCGAAAGATGCTAGTACACTTGTCGTTAGTTTTACAGGTTTTTCCGCACAAGAAGTGGCTCTTGGCGCATCAAACGCGCTAGACATCACGCTTCAAGAAGGTAAAATTCTTGAAGAGGCCGTTATTACGGCTTTTGGTATCAAGAAAGACAAGAGCAATTTGGGTTATAGTGCGTCGGGCATCACAAGTGAAGATTTGACAACTGCCCACACAACAAACATAACGAATGCTTTGTCGGGTAAGGTCGCTGGTATTCGCGTAGCAGGTGCAGGTGGCTCTTTCTCTAGTTCAAGCATTATTGTTCGTGGTTACACGTCGTTTACGGGGTCTAACCAACCACTTTTTGTTGTTGACGGCGTTTCGGTTGACAATGCAGGGGGCGGTTCTGCTTTACAAAATGGTGTGACAAACTCAAGCCGTGCGATTGACTTTAATCAAGAAGACATCGAAAGCATTACTGTATTGAAAGGTGCAGGTGCGACGGCTTTGTATGGTTCACGGGCCGCAAATGGCGTTGTTTTGATAACAACAAAAAGCGGTAAGTCGAAAGAAAAACAGTCAATTACTTACGGCTTCAACTACGCAAACCAAGAAATCAACCGTTTGCCCGATTATCAAAACAGCTATGGTGCAGGTAACGGTGGCGTTTTCAATCCAAACGGTCTTGCTTCGTGGGGTCCAAAGACTGATGGTAGAAGTGTTCTGCTGCCAACGGCTTACAGAGGCTTGAATGGTGCGGGAGATACATCAACAACCCTTCAAGCTTATCCAAACAACGTTAAAGATTTGTTCCGCGTGGGCGCAAACATGCAGCACAATTTGAGTTTTCAAGGTGGTAAAGACAAATATGGCTACCGTTTGTCGGTCGGTTATTTAGATGACAATGGTATTCTTGATGGCAACAGATTGAAGCGTTACAACGTTGGTTTCAACGCTAACAGCGAAATTACGAAAAACTTAACATCAAGTATTTCAGTCAATTACTCGCTCAACAAATCAGTGCGTTCACCGCAAGGCAATCAATTGGCTAATCCGCTTTTCCGCAGTTGGTTCACACCGCGCAGTTGGGATTTAACGGGTCGCCCGTCTGCACATCCCGTAACAGGTGCAAACTTGGATTGGGGCAGTGGTGCACAAGACAATCCTTATTGGTCAATTGCCAATAATTTGTATGACGACCAAGTTGACCGCGTATTTGGTAACATCAGTTTACGCTATCAGTTCAACGATTGGTTGTCGGCAAGTGTAAAAGCGGGTGCGGATAATTATTCGTTTGCCGCAAGCTCTTATGACCAAATCGGCTCAACAGGTGGTGCGAGTTCAAGTGCAGGTGGCATAGGTGCTATCCGTGAAACGCGCGCTATTTCTCGCATCATTAATACAACGGCCTTGTTAACGGCACAAAAGAAATTTGGTGATGTTGACTTGACTTTTGCCCTTGGTAATGAGGTTGTTAACCAATTTAACAACGGTTCAACGGTTGTTGGTTTTGGCGTTGTTGTTAGAGATTTCAGAAACTTGAATGCCAATACGACGACTTATCAGCCTGGCTACAACAGATGGGATTATCGCCTTATCGGTAATTTTGCCAACTTAGTAGCTGCTTACAAAAACTGGGGTGCTGTGGATTTCGCAATTAGAAATGACCAAAATTCTATTTTGCCAGAGAAGAACAATAGCTATTCTTACTATTCAATGGCCTTCAAAGCCAATATCTTAAACATATTTGATGTTAAGTCACCAATTATCAGTGACTTGGGCATTCGCGCCAGCACAGGTTTGGTTGGTAGTGCTAAACCCGACTTCCGCTACGCAACGGACAGCTACTATTCTGGCGCGTCGGCGGCGGACGGTTTCGGGCCAAACATCGCGTTTCCTTTCAATGGATTACCGGGTTTTACGCTTCAAAATGGTGCGGGCAATCCTGAATTGAAGCCTGAATTTACGGAATCTTCCGAAGTTGGTCTTGACGTTGCTTTCTTTAACAACAAAATTAGCATCGCTGCAAGTGCTTACCAACAGAAATCAACGGAGATTATTTTTAATGTTCCTAATTCATCGGCAGCAGGCATCACAAGCATCTTGAAAAATGCGGGTGTATTGAAAACTGTAGGGTATGAAGCGTTAGTAAACATCAATCCGTTCAAAGGAAAAGCATTTGAATGGAAGACAACCATCAACTTTACGCAGTTCAAGTCAACTGTTGAGACATTGGCACCAGGCGTTCAAAACATCTTTTTGGCAGGTTTCACAACCCCTAACATTCGTTTAGTTGCGGGTGACGAATATGGTCAAATTTATGGTTCAGACTACAACCGCACCAACACGGCTGATGGTAAATTCGACCCAAAATTGCCTTACAACAAAAATGGTCAAATCGTAATCGGCGCCACGGGTTTACCTTCGGCAACGGCGGGTGTCGAAAAAATTGGTAATCCAAATCCTAAATACATTTTGGGTATCAACAACGAATTCTATTATAAAGGCTTGTCTATCAACATTTTATTCGATATCAAAGAAGGCGGTGACCAATACTCACGTAACCTTGCTGACTTACAACGCAACGGTGTTGCCACTGAAACAGCCGCAATTGAGCGTTTGAATACAGATGGTACGCCAGCAAAACCTTACATCTTCCCAGGTGTTAAAGCTGATGGTACACCTAATGACATTGCCATTACTGCTGAACAATATTGGGGCAATACAGGTAAATACGCTGCTGCAAAAGGTTTCGTTTACAACACATCGTGGTTCCGTGTGCGTGAAGCAGCTATCAACTATACATTCCCTAAAAAAATGTTGGCTAACACACCATTTGGTAAGGCAAGCGTAGGCATATTTGGCCGCAACTTGTTCTTATCTTCACCGGGCTATCCACATCTTGACCCAGAACAAAACGCTTTGGGTGTAAGCAATGCACAAGGTTTGGAATTCAATGCCCAACCACAATCAAAGTCTTTGGGCTTTAATTTGTCAGTAACGTTCTAATTGTTAGAACACACCATTATTGAAGGATTGTAGATTAATTTTTAATTTTTAATTTTTAATTTTTAATTTTTAATTTTTAATTTTTAATTTTTAATTTTTAATTTTTAATTTATGACACCCCTCAGTATAAAACTAAAAAAATCATTCATTCCAAGTACGTGGACAGAAATTAGCCTTTAAAAAGCCTTCGCTCGTAAAGATTTTTAAAGAGACGTTTTTAGTAATAATAAGGTTAATTACGTCCACGTCCTTATCAAAAATAAGTAAAATAATGAATTTTAAGAAATATTTGACATACAGTTTTGTCCTCGCGGCATTTCTCTTACCAACGGTGTCTTGCAAAGACTATTTGGCCGTCAACGAAGACCCAAATGCCGTTTTGGATGCCCCCATTGAGCAAATTCTCACGTCAGCCACCGTTAATATGGGTTTTTGGGCGGGTAGTGATATGAATCGTTACGGTGCTTTGATTGCCCAACAGTGGACAGGTCAAACGGCGGGTGCGCGCGTACAAACACAAGACTATGAAGCCTACCTTATCACGGGTTCGGATGTCAACAACGTATGGAGTTCGATGTACGCAACGATTTTGAGTGACCTCCAGCTCGTTATCAACAAGTCCGTAACGGAAAAAAGCCCGAACTACGCAGGTGTAGCGAAAGTAATGCAAGCATACGTTTATGCGAACATTGCCGACACTTGGGGCTCAGCACCGTTTACAGAAGCGTTGAAATTTACGAACAATTCACAGCCGAAATTTGACGACGCGTCAGCTATTTATCCCGCTTTAATCACCATGTTGAACGATGCTGTCACCGACCTCAATGCGGCGTCTGCTAAAAGCCCAGGTACTAACTCTACTATCTACCCTGGTGCTTGGTCAGCGTCAAAAGCAAGATGGATTGCCGCAGCTAACACGTTGAGAATGCGTTTGTGGTTGCACACGTCTAAGATTGACAAAACAAAAGCTGTAACTGAAATTGCGTCAATCGCAGCAGCTGGCCCCGTCATTAATGCCATAGCCGATAACTTCCAAATGGCATTTGTTAACGGGCCAAACGCTAAAAATCCGATTGAGCAGTTTGAAATTTCGCGCTCAAACTACCTATTTGCAAATGTAACAATGGTGGACATGATGAATACAAAGGTTGACCCACGTCGCCCACGTTATTTCACTGATTTCCCATTGCGGAGTGGCTTGTATAAAGGTGGCAAAAGCACAGATGCGTCTTCGCAATTGTATTCCCGTACGCACATATACTTACGCGGTGACACAACGACTTCTGCAACAGCCTTAGCAAATGGTTCAATTGCTTTCAATTCGTATATCTATAACGGCACAGCACCGATTAGAATGTTGACAGCAGCAGAATCGTTCTTTATTCGGGCAGAAGCGGCAGTTTTAAGTGGTGCAAACATCGGCGGTGCATCTGCCGACTCTTTGTTCCGTCAAGGCATCCGTATGTCAATGAGTGCAGCAGGCGTTTCAGCAGCAGCTACAGTTACTTATGTGGATGCCCAAGGCACTTTGACGGGTACAGAAGCCGATAAAGTGAAGAAGATTATCGAAGAAAAATACATCGCTAACTTTGGTGTTATCAACGAACCATGGACAGATTGGCGCAGAACGGGCTATCCTTCACAAATCGTGAAAGTAGCCAATGCAACAATTACGAGTAGCTCTGATGTGCCTCGCTCTTTGTTCTATCCACAATCTGAAATTGACTTAAATCCTAATGCACCTAAACAAAAGGTCAATATGATTGAACGCGTTTTCTGGGATAAATAAGTAAGAAGTTATTGGTTTATCGTTAGTAAAATCACCAATGATAAATCATTAACTAAGTAAAAAGCCAAGAGTCTTTTAATTAAGTCTCTTGGCTTTTTTAATTAATTTTTGAATCCATTAATCAATAATAACTCTATCGAAAACAACCTTTTATTTCGTTGAGTAATTGAGAAAAATACCCCCTCAGTATAAAAGCCACTTTCTAGCTTTTTCCGCCAATTATTATATGGTTTAATCAAAAAAATAATCAACACCAATAATTTAATCAATGTATTAATTCATAAATCTTGACTTGCGATGAAATTCTTGACTTTGTTTTTTTTCCTCCTCGAATCGTTTGTTACGAACGCTCAAACGCCCACTGCTAATTATGGCAAAGTCACCCGCAATGACTGGGGAAGCATCATGCGTGGCAGTCAGCCAATGATGACTAAAAAATCGGAAAATACGGAACTCCGAGGTTCACCTTTCATATTCGATACTTACGAAAAAGGCATCATTATCGTCTCGGATTCGCTGCAATCCGAGAGTGATTTTACCTTTAAAGTCAATGCCGAAGACAACGAAATATGGACTTCGCAGAAAAATAAAGGCGAAATTATTTTAACCGATAAGCGCATCACAGGTCTTGATTTAATCGTGGCGGGCGATACCCATGTGTTTAGAAAAGCCTTATTACCCGACGTAAAAAAAAATCCCTTACGATTCGTCGAAGTCTTATTCAAGGGAACACACTTTACCTTGATAAAAAGCACCGACAAAATCTTTGAAGCCGCCAATTACGAAGACAAAGGCTTGACCTCTGTGGGTAGAAATTACGATAACTATACAACTGTAACAACCTACTATATTTTGAATCAGAAAAAGGTATTCAAAAAAATAGCCCTAAGAAAAGGCGATATTTATAAAGGCAATTTGGCACTCGTTGAGAAAAATAGAGACGCCATCAATAAATTCTGCAAAGACAATCAAATAGCCAACCCTTTGGAAGAAGCCGATGCCATTGAATTGCTAGAGTATTTAGATAAATTAGAATAAAACACCCCCTCAGTATTTTACACATTTTTGACTAAGTTTTCCACAAAACGCGCAATTCCCAACACTTAAACCGTACTTTTGCGCCTTCATTTTAGGAAATCACTTAATTATCATCATAAAGTACGTATAAAATGCTGACTACAAAAAGAGACCCTATCGTTTCGCAACTCATCGCCCGCGAACTCGACCGCCAACGCAAAGGCATTGAACTCATTGCTTCCGAAAATTTTACAAGTGCTGCCGTCATCGAAGCGATGGGCAGTTGCTTGACCAATAAATACGCCGAAGGCTACCCAGGCAAACGCTATTATGGCGGTTGCGACGTTGTAGATGAAATCGAGCAATTGGCCATTGACCGTTTGAAAGAATTATTCGGTGCGGAATACGCGAACGTGCAACCGCATTCGGGTGCACAAGCCAATGCTGCCGTATTTTTGGCCTGTTTGAAGCCTGGTGATACCATCTTAGGCTTCAATTTGGCGCACGGTGGCCATTTATCGCATGGGTCGCCTGTCAATTTTTCGGGCAAACATTTCAGTCCTCATTTCTATGGCGTTGAAGAAGAAACGGGTTTGATTGACATGGATAAAGTAGAGGCGATTGCTTTGAAAGAACGGCCAAAACTCATCGTTTGCGGAGCATCGGCTTACGCAAGAGATTGGGATTACGCCCGTTTCCGTGAAATCGCTGATAAAGTAGGCGCACTTCTTTTGGCCGACATCGCACATCCTGCGGGGTTGATTGCGGCGGGTTTGTTGAACAATCCGATGTCTCATTGCCATATCGTTACTTCGACAACGCACAAAACCCTTCGTGGCCCACGTGGTGGGATTATCATGATGGGCAAAAATTTTGAAAATCCATTTGGTCGCAAAACGGCAAAAGGGAATTTGTTGAAAATGGCGGGTATCTTAGATTCAGGCGTTTTCCCGGGAATGCAAGGCGGCCCATTAGAACACGTGATTGCGGCGAAAGCGATTGCCTTTGGCGAATCTTTGCAACCTGAATTCAAGACTTATGGCCAACAAGTGATTAAAAACGCGCAAGCAATGGCCAAAGCATTTGTTGCAAAAGGCTACAATATCATTTCGGGTGGTACGGATAATCATTTGATGCTCATTGATTTACGCAACAAAAACGTAACGGGTAAACAAATCCAAGAAACGTTGGAATTGGCCGACATTACATTAAATAAAAACGCCGTTCCGTTTGATACGCAGTCACCGATGATTACGTCGGGCATTCGCGTCGGCACACCCGCTATCACAACCCGAGGATTCAACGAAGCGGATTGTGTTCAAGTTGTTGAATGGATTGATGCGATAATTGACAACATCCACGACACGTCTATTCCGTCAATTATCAGAGGTGAGGTGAATGAATTTATGTCGCGTTTCCCATTGTACGAAGAAAACGTACAGGCGACTTTAGTCGCCTAATGTCTCACATATCAGGCGACTAAAGTCGCCTGTACGTCATAAAACTACTGAGGGGTCTATTTCGAAAGAAATAGGCCCCTCAGTAGTTTAAACGTTTTTTACTTTTTTAGGAAAATTTCAAATAAATGCTTATTTTTGTTCAAAGAGTTTCGAGTTACATACAACTCCAAACTCAAAACCCGTAACTCAAAACCTACTTCACCGTATGCCCAAAGCGGCGGAATCAACGGCTTCCATTTTGCACAAAACAAACTGCGTATTGGTCATACGTAACTCATCAATGGCATCCACAAGCGTTTTGTATTTGGCTTGTTTTGTCGCTTTTAGCAACACAATCAACGGTTTCTCGTCGTTAAACTCTTTGGAAACGGCTTTTTTCTTATCGAAAAGAAATTGGCGTAAACCGTCTTTTGAAAAATCCAAACTGTCCGCAAACGTACCAACAAGCTCACTCGGGCAAGTATAAAACTTCACATTAGCCGTTTCCGTCAAAATCAAAGTAACGGCACGGCGGCAATTCACTGCAGGCGGCAGTTCCATGTAGCCTTCGGAGTCAGCGGGTTTAATCATTTCGATGACCTTTGGCTTTGAAAAAGTGGTCGCCAACATAAAAAAAGTGATGAGCAAAAAGCCCAAATCTACCATGGGTGTCATGTCCACATGTGGGAATTTCGGATTATTCTGAATATTAGCCATGTTTTAACGCATTTTTTGATGATGAAATTAAAAAGAAGTTCATCCTCAGAGATGCGGATTTAATCCTTTTTGACGTTTGACGTTTTTTTATGTCAAAAATAAACCCCTCAGTATTCTGACCTAAAAGTGCGTCAAAAACTTTTCAGACATCAATTACAAACCATTTATCAAACACACAACCCCTTCTGATTCAGCGAAAAATCGGTAGCCCCATCACGCAATCCCTTCGCTCCTACCCCTTCAAATCGGAAATTTGAAACCCTTTTTATGAACACTTTGTCAGTTTTTCAGTTTTAAGACTGACTTTTTGTCAGATTTTCTTATTTTTGCACTTTTAAAGCAAGCCATCCCGTTTACGCTACACGTTGACAGGTGTGTACAGAGAAAAAACAAAAATACAACTTAATACAAAGTCCATAGAGAACACAAAGTATCATAAACAATTGATTATCAATACTTTATATCCTCCATGAAAGCCGTATGCATGCTACTGTGCATGGGTCACAGATTTGACTGATACAACTGATTTACGCTGATTTTTCCTAGAAAATAATAAGAAAATCAGTGTAAATCAGTCCAATCTGTTTAATCAGTTTAATCAGTGGGCCATGTATAGTAGCATGAGCCGTATGACATTTAATAGACGATGAAAAATATCAAAACAAAAGACGCCTACAATCAGTGGGCAAAAACCTACGATTTAGTTATCAACAAAACCCGCGACCTTGACGCCGAGATTTTACGCACTGTTTTGGCAGACATAAAACCGAAAACGATTTTAGAAATCGGTTGTGGAACGGGGAAAAATACGGAATGGCTGAAAACGCAATGTGAAACGATGATTGCTGCCGATTTTTCAAAAGAAATGTTGGCCATAGCGAAGGAAAAAGTAACCGACAGCCATGTGACGTTCAAGCAAGCCGATATTACTAAAAATTGGCGATTCGGCAAAGTCCAACTAATTACTTGCAATTTGGTGTTGGAACACATTGAAAACATTGATTTTGTCTTTCAACAAGCGGCCAAAAGCTTGAGCAAAAAAGGGCATTTTTTCCTTTGTGAGTACCATTCTTTCCGACAATATCAAGGCAAAGGGGCAAGATTTGAGCAAAATGGACAGACGCTGTTGTTAGAATATTTTGTACATCATGTGTCAGATTTTTATCAAGCGGCTATACGTAACGGCTTCATTTGCAATAATTTACAAGAGTGGTTCGATGGTAAGGAACGTTCAGAAACGCCTCGTTTGGTCTCTTTTTTATTTCAAAAAAAATAAAACAAATCTTCAATGATGAATAATAAATTATAAATGATGAATTGTATAACCCTTTCAAAATCAGTTTTTTATAAAAAATACTGAGGGGTCTAAAATTCGTCAAACCATTCATAATTCATCATTCATAATTCATCATTCAGAATGAGTAATCCACTTCAAGCTATAAAACAACGCTTCGGCATTATCGGTGTTTCGCCGCAACTCGATGCCGCACTCGACACCGCAACCCGCGTCGCACCGACTGAATTGACGGTCTTAATTACGGGCGAAAGCGGTGTGGGTAAAGAGGCATTTTCTAAGATAATTCACGCCCTTTCCATCCGAAAACACAACCCGTTTATTGCCATCAATTGCGGGGCAATTCCAGAAGGAACGATTAATTCGGAGCTTTTTGGCCACGAAAAAGGCGCGTTCACGGGGGCAATCGGCGACCGAAAAGGCTATTTTGAAACCGTCAACGGCGGCACAATTTTTCTCGACGAAATCGGCGAATTACCGCTCGATACACAAGCGATGTTGCTCCGCATTTTGGAAAACGGCGAGTACGTGCGGGTCGGTTCTTCAAAGGTCGAAAAAACGAATGTTCGGGTGATTGCGGCCACGAATGTACACTTACAAGAGGCCGTTCAGAAAGGAAAATTTAGAGAAGATTTGTTCTATCGTTTGTCAACCGTTCCGATTCGCGTACCGAGTTTGAAGGAGCGAACGGAAGATATTTTCATGCTTTTTCGCAAATTTTGCGTGGATTTTGCCGAAAAATACCGCTCGCCATCCATTCAAATTGACGACAAAGCACGGCTGATTTTGGAGCGTTACAACTGGCCTGGAAACATCCGCGAACTTAAAAATGTAGCCGAACAATTGTCAGCTTTGTCGGCTGAACGCATGGTAACAGGTGATGATTTGTTGGACAGAATGCCCCATTTATTGTACCGTTCGTTGCCCATGACGACACGTCAAAAAGAGGCCGAAACCGACAATTTTTCGGAGCGTGACATCATGTATAAATTGCTGTTCGATATGAAAAATGACCTCAATTATTTGAAAACGGTCATTGCTGAATTAATAAAAAATAATAACTTATCTGTCCCTAATTCCTTCAATTTCAACACATTAGGCTTACCTTCGGCGGGCCAAACGACAGGACGCGACAACGGATTGACCCCCTCAGTATATCCAGTGTTTTCGGGAGAAAATAGTACAAATTATTTGCCCGCAACGACGGATTATTACGAAGACAATACACCCGTTTCGGACTTTAATCGCCCGTCGCAACCGCCAATTCCGAACAATTCTGGGCAACCGATTATCATTCAAAAAACAGCGTCGGGCAACCACAATCCGTTTGAGTCGCAGGCCGAAGTTGTCGATGAAAGTTTGGACATGGCCACGCACGAAAAAGTTTTGATTTTGAAAGCCTTAAAAAAACATACCAATCGTCGGAAAGACGCAGCGGATGATTTGGGCATTTCGGAAAGGACGCTGTATCGTAAAATAAAAGAATATAACTTGGAGTGATGGGCCACTGATTGGACTGATACGACTAATTTACGCTGATTTCTTTTTTGTCATTCAGCAGGAATCTCTGTTATCTGTCGTCGTCGTGTGTATATCTAGGTTACCGTCTAGGGTTTTGTCATTCAGCAGGAATCTCTATTCTCTGTCGTCGTCGTGTGTATATTTAGGTTGCTGTTTAGGGTTTTGTCATTCAGTAGGAATCTCTATTTTGTGGTGCATTAATACGCTACAAAATAGAGATTTCTGCTGAATGACAAAAACACAAAACTAGAATTGCTGCGAACAATAAAAATAAATCATTGATTATGAACGCTTTACGAATTTTAAATTTTTAATTTTGCCCTAGCCTTTTGTATTTTGCAAAGCGGCTGCTACTCTTTCCGTGGCGTCTCGATTGACCCGAACACTAAAACATACTCGGTGGCCTTGTTTACGAGCAATACACCCGCCGCACCGCCGACTTTGGCACAACAATTTACGGAAAAATTGAAGGATAAAGTTCGGAATAATACGCGACTTTCGCTCGTCAATACGGAGGGGGCCGATTTGGCATTCGTTGGCCAGATTTCGGGCTACGATGTAACGGCACTTGCCCCGCAACCTGGCCAAAATGCTGCTTTAAATCAGTTACGCATTACGATAAATGTGGAATTGGCGGACAGTAAAAACGAAAAAGGGTCTTGGAAACAATCGTTTACCTTTCAAGCGGATTTTCCAGGAAATGGGCAATTGTTGACTTTTCAAGACCAATTAATTAAAACAATTACGGATAAAATTGCGGAGGACATTTTTAATAAAGCCTTCACGGAGAATTGGTAACACACAATTTTAAACAGCATGACAAACGAGCAATTAACAGCTTATTTACAGGACGATTCTTACCTCTACGCGATTAGTTATGAGGAGCTAAAAACGCTCGTCATGCAATACCCGTATGCCACAAATTTGCGGATTTTGTTGTTGAAAAAGTCGTTTTTGGAACAAAATAAGGACTATGACCGCAATTTGCAAATGGCGGCAACTTTCACGACAAATCGAAAATATTTATATCAAGTCGTTCAAAAAGTGAAAGCCTTTCAGTCTGCCCCACAAAGCGTTATTTTGGGGGAAGACTATTTGGAACTGACGGAATTGAGCAATATTGAAAAATTATTGGCCGAAAAACAAGTTTCGGATGCCCTCGGTACGCACACGCAATTCGACGCTTTAGCGGCTGATTGGCAACTAGAATTTGGTAATTTAGACGCAACTGACGAGACAAATCCACCAAAAATAAAAGGCCGTGATGCGGAAGAAGATGAAATGTTTGACTTGGTTTACACCGCGCAAATCGTTGATAATCAAAGCATTGAAAGTGATGAGGATTTAAATTTCTTAATTGACAACATCGTTTCAGAATTTTCGACCCCCTCAGTAAAAACGGATTTGGAGGCGAATAAATTGGATTTTGAAATCGTTGATACAACCTTAGAAACGTCCGTAAATGCAGAGGAAGAGCCGTTGGATTTGGCGCATTTTTTTAGAGAAGAACTGATTGACGCATCACAAAAAGTGGTTGATTTTTCGGATTTATTCCCAAAAGAAATATTGACAAGTGCAACGGCAATCACTTCCGTCACCGATGAAATTAAGGAAGAAGATAAAGAATACAATGCAAAAGACGATTTAATGCGGTATTCTTTTGAATCAATTAATCAAGAAGAAGATGATTTAATGGCCCATTCTTTTGCAATTTTAAATGGCGACATTCCTGACACATCGAACGATGATTTTATGTATTCATTTATTGACGAAAAAGAATTAATTGATAATTCTATAATTGAAAATGAATTAGATATTAAATCAGAATTAATTGATAACGAATTAATTAATGATAGCGCATTAAATCTTGAATTTGAGTTTCACGATAATGATTTAACGTATGGTAATGAATTAAACGTTAAATCGGAATTAATTGATAATGAATTAGTTAATAATAATGAATTAAATATTAAATCAGAATTAATTGACAATGAATTCGCTAATGATAAGGGATTAAACATTAAATCGAAATTAATTGATAGTAGATTAGTTAATAATAATGAATTAAACATTAAATCAGAACTAATTGATAATGAATTGATTCATGATAAGGGATTAAACGCTAAATCTGAATTAATTGACAATGAATTGATTCATGACAACGAATTAAACGCTAAATCGGAATTAATTAATGATGAATTAGTTAGTGATAATGAATTAAACGCTAAATCGGAATTAATTGATGATGAATTAATTAATAATGATTCCATAATTAATTTGGACGAATTGAGTAAACAACCGTTTAGAATTGTTCGACACGAGGCGGCGAAAGAAATTGCGGCACACTCTTTTCCTATCATTCCAGTCATCGAGAAAAAAGCGGAAACGGCGAAAAATGTGTCGATAGAAAATATTTTTTTTGAACAAAATACGCTAAATTTGGTTGCTGAAGAGGCCCCTCAGTATGCAAACAATTTTGAAGGGGTGACACCCGTTTTTGAGGAAACGCAGGACGATACAACCGAAATTATGGCGGCAAGAAAATCTGATTTAGAACTCGAAATATTGAACGAGAATAAGGTGACAATCGCCACAAAACCGATTATTGAGTTGCCGTCCGAAAAATTAAGTTTTACGGAATGGTTGCGGCAATTTAGGATGAACGAAGCTGCCGCAAAAGGGCAAACGGTTGCTAAAACAGCCCCAATTGAGCCGTCAAAAACCGAAGCTATAACGCTGGAAGAGCTTGATAATCAATCTTTTATCGAGCGTGAGGACAACCGAAAAACGATTAAACAGAGTTTGGATGCCATCTTTGAAATTGAAGACGAAGTACCCGAAGATTTGTTCGGCTTGTTGGACGGCAAAGGCAAAAAAACGACTAAAAAAGACGCCGATACTGAGGGGTATGAAAAATTGATTGCACAACATCTGACCGCCGAAATTGAGGGTAATGAACCCGTTTTTGGCGAAAAGAAGAAGAAGAAAAAGAAAAAAGAAATGCACGAATTAGCCGCCCGAAGCATCGAAGAAGACGGCGAAATGGTGTCCGAAACCCTCGCCGATTTATTGGTCTGGCAAGGTAAAAACACCAAAGCAATTGAGATGTATTTGAAATTAAGTTTGACATTTCCAGACAAAAGTGGTTACTTTGCGGCTAAAATTGAAACTATCAAGAAGGACGCTGCGTAAAATGCGTATTTTTGACCAAAAAATGTTTAAATAAATATTCTATCATTAAAAAAATATAAATTACGATGTTAACAACATTGACCATTCTCATTGCCATCGTCGCTTTCCTTTTGGTAATCGCCGTTTTGATTCAAAACCCAAAAGGTGGTGGCATTGACACGACTTACGGCTCAGGCGCGCAACAAATGTTTGGCGCGGCGCGTTCGACTGAAACGATTGAAAAAATCACTTGGTATTTGGCTGCTGCACTCATCATTTTGTGCATCGCATCGTACTTCCTTATTTCTAAAAATGCGGCAGGCGACGTTCAGTTGTTGTCGAATTAATTAAGGTAACATCGGCGAGGTTTTGAACCTCGCCGACGTTAAAATCAATGAAGGCTAACCTACGAACATTCGTAAGTTAGCCTTTATCTTTTTCGAAACCCTACATAAATTTGAAGTCGGTCTTTTTTGCTCGCTTCGCGCGCACGAACCTATTTTATGTCGGGTGTCAAATTATTTTTTACAAACATTTATGAAAGCTCCAAGATTTCGCAAATGTAGTCCGCCCTAAAATGGTTAAAGAGCTTGATTATCAATGACTTACCTTTGCTGGAATTGCGCCACCATTAACAAAAGCGATGGCGAAAAGAATCACCGCGAGAATAATACCGAACATAAACACATTGTAGCAAAAGGTCAGATAACGGTATTTTTGTGCCAACACTTTTCCCAAAAAATACAAATCGCGCGTCATAGAACTGTATTGAAAATCGGGGTCTTTTATCATTTCCATCATACCCCATTGAAAATCATCGAGTTTCATATTATAAAAATTGCCAAAAAAGAGCAAATTTGACCGTTTGTTCCGAATATCATCGAGCGTTACTTCGCCCGTCGTTACTTTCGGACGCGTAGAAAGCGTAGCAAAAACAATGGCCGTCAAACAAACGGCAAGTAACACAATCGTTGGCAAAATCAGTTGTGGCGACGAACCGAGTTGTGGCACGAGCGTTGACAAAGTAATAGAAATCATAATCGTATTGATGCTCAACATCAAGTTCGCCTTATGGTCGGCGAGCGCAGACAAATTGTTATGCGTGTTGTAAGTCGTGCGGTACATCGTCTCAACACCGCGTCCCATGTCATTTTTTTTGTCGTGTTTTCCGTCTTTTTCAAGGTTTTTCCAACGCGTTTTCTCTTTTTCCTCCTTTTCAAAAAGAAACAAATCTTCCATGTCGTTCGTCTCGGGGTTGAGACGCGTTTGCTGTTTACGCAACTGAATGATGTGTTTAAACTTACGTTTTTCAAATAATTCTTTCGCAACGTCGGTGTGGTACTGATGGCCCAACATGAAAGCCAATTCAAAATCCAACCACTCTTCTTCGCCCATAAGCTTGTTTTGCGAAACGACCAACTCCTGCCGCACACGAGCCGTCCGCATCCAATACGATTTTTCACCCAAATGGCTCAAATCAGCATCGCCAATAATTTGTTGCATCAAACCAATCGGTCGTTGTGGCAATTTCGTTGCCCGAATGCAAGCCGCAATGAGGTCTAGTTGCTTAGAAGAATAGCCAAAATTGTGCAAAAAGGCGTGTGCATTGGCCACCGAACGTTCTTCGTGTCCTTCTGGCCCCTCGGTATAGCCCGTGTCGTGAAACCAAGCAGCGATTTGGAGTAATTCCAAATCTTCCATTGGCAGGCCGTAAGTCAAACCAATTTGCCGACACACCCGCACCACATCTTGCGTATGCGTTAGGTCGTGATAGACGTATTTTTGGGGAATACTTTCCTTGAAAAACTGCTTGATGTGTTCCTCAATTGTTGCGAGTATGTGCGTTTCAACCACTTATATTGTCAAAGTTTTATTACGAAAATGAAATATAGTTATCAGTTAAATATCATAAAATATAAAAATATTATTCAATACCAATTGTAATTTTTCAATTAACACGCCAAAAGTAGGCCGATAAAATGACTCTTAAAAATATTTGTTTCTGTCATATCTTTAAATGTGTACAAAATGGGTTAGTAGTCCTTTTTAAAAACGGTTAATTGGGCAACAAAAGCGATTATACTTCGTAAAATGTCTTTTGATGATTCTAATTGCTCATTCACTTTATACGTTTCAAGTCACACAAAACTCAAAATACAAATACAAAAATCCAAGCCACCCTCAGTATTCAGCCATTCAAAAACTGATTTCACCGTATCTACGTACATTTTTAACGAAAAATACCTATTAATTTGAGACAAAATTTGTAATTTTCATCTCTATTTTATTATTTTGCGTGGATTTAATTGGATACATTTAATATGTCACATTTGCAAACATTACAACTTTTAGGGTAGGCGCAAAAACATCGTTGTTACTTTCACAATCACGTATAATATAACAAAAAAATGCTCAACGAACTAATAAGTCGCTTCGCGTCAAACTTTACTAAAAAGCCCACCACCAAATACTACAATTCATGGCAAAGTGCTGAAAATCAATGCGATGGCTACGCCACGACGGCGATTGTGGAAAGCGTTGTCAGAGCCTCCCGTTCGGTTGCGAAAGGTGATGCTTTGTACGAGCGCGATGGCGTGACCTACCGTCATTTTGCTGAAAATGCACATTTGGTATCGGCTTTGCGGCACATTGCGGAGACTGAAGGGCGGTTTCAAGTCCTTGACTTTGGTGGCTCTTTGGGCAGTATTTACCGTCAACATCGGTGGTTTTTGAACGATTTTAAAGATTTTATTTGGTGTGTTGTCGAGCAAAAAACGTTCGTCGAAACGGGAAAAAAGATGTTTGAAAACAATAAATTAAAGTTTGAACCTTCGATTTCAGTTGCTTATAACCATTACAAACCCAACATTGCACTCATGTCTAACGCCCTTCAACGGGTCGAAAATCCCTTTGATGTGTTGGAAGAAGTGGCTAAATTCAATATTCCTTACCTTTTTATTGACCGAACGCCCGTCATTGAATCGGCTGAAAACCGCATCACACGGAGCATTTTTCCCGCAAAATCTTGCCATGCAACCTACCCTTCTTGGCTTTTTTCAGAAGCAGATTTTAAAGCGAAATTGAAAAAAAATTACCGCATCATTGACGAGTTTGATACACAAGAAGAAAGCGAAAATGCTCATTTAGGCAGCTCACGACAGCTTGGTTTTTTCTGCGAAAAAATTTAAAAAACAACGTATAGGCGACTTCAGTCGCCGAAATTAAAAGCGGCGCGATACCCCTCAGTATCACGCCGCTTTTTTCATATTCAGGCGACTAAAGTCACCTGTACTGCTCTTTCCAACTGTAAAACGTGCCGTTCAAGACGCGCTGTAAAAAATAAAAACGAGTCCGCAACACCCGAAAACGATGGCGAATAACTAAAAACGCGTGTCACGTCTTTGTCATTTTTATCAATAGAATAGACCCGCCGAACGTCCTCCATAACGACATAAACATAGCGTTCCACTTCACCCGAAGCCGTTAGAATGACTTTTCGTCTTGCCTCAAAAGGCTACCAAATACTAGCGGAAACTGCCCAATTCGTAGCATTTCGTGGATAAAATTGTTGCTTGACGCTATACATCGCATCAAGCGCATTTGTCATAAATCAAAATTTTGAAGCGTAAAAATAAAAAATAAATCAAAAAATACCCCCTCAGTATGCGCGTCACTTTTCGCCCATTTTTGTTAAATAATTCATAAAAACAAACAAACTACGCTACCTCTAAATACCTTTGCCGTCTCATTCACAGTTCTCCGTTTTGGAAACGCTGTATTTTTTCATTGTCTTAAAACTTAAAAACTCTTTTATGAAGAAAGTAATTTTGACGGCAGTTGCTGCCCTCGCGTTGTTCGCAACATCATTTGCTCAAGCTACAACAGCTGCCCCTACAACTCCTCCTGCATCCATGTCTAAAATGGGCAACAAAGCTAGAACTAAAGCCTCAGATACGGCTGCTCCTGCACAACAAGCGGGTGAAAAAGCCAAAACTAAGGCTGCCGATGCCGCCGTTCCTGTTCAACAAGCAGGTGAAAAAGCCAAAGAAATGGGCAAAGGTCACGGCGAAGGCCATGCTAAAGGTAATGGTGAAGGTCGTGGTGAAGGTAAAGGCGGCAATATGTTTGGCTTGTCGGCTGAACAAGAAACAAAATTCAAAGCTATCAACGAAGGCCACAAAGCGGCGATGAAAAGCGTTCAATCGGACGCGTCAATGGCAGCAGATGCTAAAAAAGCAGAAATGGAATTGTTGAAATCGAAATATGAGTCGGACGTTCAAGGTGTTATGACGACTGACCAATTCGCAAAATGGAAAGAAATGCGCGCTAAACGTGGCGAGCCACGCGGCGACCGCAAAGAAGGTGGTCGTAAACCCGACGGTGCTGCTGCACCTACAAGCGGCTCGGCTGTCCCAACACCTGCTCCTGCAACAACAATTCCTACCGCACCTGCAGAAGGCATGAAAATGAAAAATAAGAAAAAAAGCAACTAAGTTGTCCGCTTTTAGGTCTTAAAGCACGAACGTTCCATTGTTTCGATTGTCGAAATAATGGAACGTTTGTGTTTTTAAGACCCCTCAGTAAAAAAGCCTTCGCGTGAGTGCGAAGGCTTTTTTATGGGCAAACTATTAAATTTCAAGCTGCTTCAGCCGTTTGCGTTTTCAAGTCACGGCGTTTTTTTGTCCGTGCCTTTAAAACCATTTTTACAAGGTCGTCGAAATTTTCTGTAATGCCAAAATCTAAAAGCACATTAGAAAACTTAGCCGTGTAGCCTTTCAAGATAAATTCATTGAGTGGCCGACGCGGCATAGCGAGGTACATATCAAATGCTTTGTTTTCCATTCGATAATCGTGTGCATCACCTGCCACTTCTGCAAAGCCCAACTTTTGTAGGACTTCAATCATTTCTGCATTCGTGATGTTTGTTTCGTTATATACTTTTAAAATATTCATAATTGTAGAAAGAGTTTACGCAATCTAAAATGATTAGAGCCTAACATTTTCAAAAGTATTTACAATTTGAAAATATCTATTGCTAGAATACACTTTGGGGTTCTCCTTTATTTTTTCATAAAGTTGATAAAGAGAAAAAGCTGAAATTTTATGTTTATCATTTAAATCCCTCTGAATTGAAGTTGGTAGTTTAGAGAAAGTGATTAACGATTTTAACTCATTTTCACTTAAGTAACGCGAAATAAATAAAAGCGTATTTTCATACGCACTGTTTTTCGCTGCGCGAAAAAGGCGTGCGTGGAGAAAATCTATCGGAGGCAGCTTGT
>JAYSRS010000533.1:0-9499 GCA_043720935.1 Saprospiraceae bacterium | reverse complement strand
TATTTTCATACACACTGTTTTTCGCTGCGCGAAAAAGGCGTGCTAGGAAAAAATCTATCGGAGCGAACGTATTTTTGAAAGAAAAATCGTAGATTTTTATGGAGCGAACGTATTTTTGAAAGAAAAATCTACGATTTTTCTTTCAAAAATACGTTCGCTGCGATAGATTTTTTCCTAGCACGCCTTTTTCGCGCAGCGAAAAACAGTGCGTATAAAAATACGCTTTTATTTATTTTATATTACTAATAAGGATTCTAACGAATCAAACGCTTTGGTTTCATAATAAATACGGGCCAAATAAGCGCGGCTTGCGAGGTTGTTTTGCAAATCAACAAAATCCGCTTGTTGCAAAAGCATTTGGGCTTTATCAAAATCTTTAAAATGTTTATTCAAAAGATTTTTTAATTCATTAAAATTAACCGCGTTGTTGGTTTTAAGGGCTTTAAAAATATGGTAATACATCTTCCACCCCCCTCAGTATCTTCGGCCTTTGCCCATACATTTTCCACGTTTTCGGCCTTTTTGTCCATATTTTCTTCAAATATTTTTTTTTCTACCCAATTTAGCACTTCATCCAACAAAGGGGCATCAATCGAACGCTCTAAAACGGTTTGATACGACAAACTAACGCTGTTCAAACGCAGTATTTCAGCCGCAAAAAAAGTGGACAATGACTGCATTAATTCGCTAAAAGGCATATCCCCTTTGCGCCGCATCAACGACGCATAGTCAATTTTTTCTGCATGGATTTGATAGTTCTTAAAATGACAAAAAACCCATCGACTCTGTGTGAAATAAACAGCCTAACCTAAAATAACTATTGCTCGAACAAAATTAGGCTTAACACTTTGATTACCAAAGGATTGTTGTTATTTATTAGAAACAAAGCACAAAAAATGTTTTTGGCAATCACCACTTAACACTATACTTTTGTGAATACAATTAAAATCAGTCACCTAATAATGAGCAAACAGATACATCTCTTAGTCTTTTTGAGTTTTTGGCTACTTACCGCAGCTGTCAACCCGATCTCCGCACAGTCGGCGTGGGAATACACATTCGGCACGAATAATTGCCGTTTTGACCCTTCGTTAGGCGAAAAACCGTTGCCAAATTGGTTGATTAAGGTAGAAAATGCCAACAAAACGCTTTACGGTTTGTCCGATTCGTTGGGTAATTATCAAATTTATGTGGATTTTAGCGTCTATCGCTTGACTTTGCAAACGCCAAACGCTTATTGGCAACCTTGTACCATTACGCAAGCACTGCCCGCACCGACAACGCAAGCATTAGCGTTCCAAGTGCCAACGCAATTGATTCCCATCGTGATTCAAGCCATTTCACCGAATCCAACCGAAGACGCTATTCAAATCAAATTAGATTCGTGGACAAAACAAACGGTTGATTTCAATTTTTCAGACATCACGGGTAAAGTGATTCATGCTAAAAAAAAGAGAACTGGAAAAAGGCATGAACCGCGTCGCATTTGATGTGTATCATTTGCCACAAGGCGTTTATTTTATTCAAACGAACGTCGGGAAAAGGAAGGAATGTGCCGACTAAGTTTGTGAAAATGTAGAAGTTATTTGTTTTAGAATTAGAATGGGTATTTCATATTGAATTAAGGTAGTTCATTGTTGAAAACAAGATAAATCGACGAAATACTGAGGGGGTCTATTTACCGTTACCATTTTTTTGTCGTATAGTTAGACATAGGCGTTTTCACATAGGTTCGCATAGGTTTTAGTACGTAAAAAACCTATGCGAACTTATGTGAAGTAACTCTCCAAGGGTTAAAAACCCTTGGAGAGTTACAACAGAAGAGACAATTTGTTATACACTCGAAAACCCTAAGCCGTAGCCGTAGCCCCGCCTTCAATCCGCAACGCGTTATTTTTAACCATTACTTCAATCGCAGAACTGCCCAAATTCTCCACTTCAATGCCCAATTTAGACACTTTCACGTCCATACTCGCGCCTCTGAAACGGACTTTAAACGACATCGAATCCCATGCCTCGGGCAAATACGGATTGAAATGAACGACGCCATTTTTAACGCGCATCCCGCCAAAACCTTTCACAACCGACATCCACGTGCCTGCCATTGACGTAATGTGCAAACCGTCTTCCGTGTCGTTGTTGTAATCGTCCAAATCCAAGCGACTTGTCCGCAAATACATTTCCATTGCTTTGTCGTAATCACCAATCAAACAGCCCAAAATCACGTGTACGCAAGGCGACAACGACGATTCATGCACCGTTCTTGGCTCATAAAAATGGAAATTGCGGCGGTGTGTATCCAAGTCAAAATCATCTTCAAACAAGTACAAACCTTGTAAAACGTCGGCTTGTTTGATGAAACACGAGCGTAAAATCCTATCCCAAGACCATTTTTGATTAATCGGACGTTGTTCAGGCTTTAAGTCTGAAACGGTCAATAATTCTTTATCCAAATAATTATCTTGCTGTAAGAAAATGCCGAGTTTTTCGTCCGAAGGCAAATACAGATTGTCGCAAATGTCTTTCCATTTAGCCAATTCGGTTTGCGTATTGAAGTTCGTTTTTTCCAAAATGCGGTTGTATTCCGACGGCTGATTTTCCTCAACATACGCCAACGATTCCGCCGCATATTGCATACACCAACGGGCAATATAGGACGTGTACCAATTGTTATTGACGTTGTTTTCGTACTCATTTGGCCCCGTTACGCCGTGCATCACGTATTGATTGCGAAGGGTTGAAAAATGCACCCGTTGCGCCCAAAACCGCGCAATGCCCATCAACACCTCCAAGCCAAATTCAGCCAAATATTTTTTATCGTCGGTGTAATTAATGTAATCAAAAATCGCGTAAGCAATCGCCCCGTTGCGGTGAATTTCCTCGAAGGTAATTTCCCACTCGTTATGACATTCTTCGCCGTTAATCGTGACCATCGGATACAAAGCGGCCCCCTCAGTAAAACCGAGTTTTTGGGCGTTTTCAATCGCTTTTTGTAGGTGTTTGTAGCGATAAACCAACAAATTACGCGCAACTTTTTCGTCAGCATTGACCAAATAAAACGGCAAACAATACGCCTCCGTGTCCCAATAAGTTGAACCACCGTACTTCTCGCCCGTAAAGCCTTTTGGGCCAATATTCAATCGGTCGTCTTCGCCTGTATAAGTCTGATTCAAATGGAAAATATTGAACCGAATGCCTTGTTGTGCCGCAATATCGCCCGCAATTTCAATGTCAGAAGCCTCCCATTTTGCCAACCACGCCTTGCTTTGCTCTTGCAACGCCAAGTCAAATCCTTTCTTTTCAAAGCGTTTTAGCACATCTTGACAACGTTTTAGAAGTTCTGCTTTCGGATGATTTTCGGAAGATAAAACGGCAGCATATTTATACACCACAATTTCAGACCCCTCAGTAATATGAGCCAAATCAACGGTACAAGCCGCATATTTATCGCGTTTTCTACGAAAAGCGACAAATTCGTCGTTCTCCGTTCCGTTCACAAACAAGCGGAATTTCATGCCCGTTGCAACGTGAAAATCCGTTTTTTTAGTCGCGGCAACAACAACTGCCGTATTGTTTTTAACGAGTTTGGTCACTTCGTTCCAAAATTTTTCATCCCAATTTGTGTCTTTGTTCGACACATCGGCATCTACGACGTTTGTAATCGAGATTTTGCCCGAAAAATTAACGGCAGTAATCGCATAGCGAATCGCCCCGCATTCATCGTCCACCAAGGAACAAAACCGTTTTGAATGAATTTTAACGACCTTTCCAGACGCCATTTTGACAGTTGCCGAACGCGCCAAAAAGCCGTGCTGCATATTCAGAACCCGTTGAAAATCAACGACTTCGCACTTAGCCAAGTCCAGTTCTTCGCCGTCAATTTCCACTTGAATCCCAATCCAAGACGGGGCATTCAAGACCTTTGCAAAATATTCGGGATAGCCATTTTTCCACCAACCCACTTTTGTTTTGTCGGGATAATAAACCCCCGCCACGTAAGAGCCTTTGAGCGTGCTGCCCGTGTACGTCTCCTCAAAATTGGCTCGATGCCCCATGCGGCCATTGCCAATCGCGCAAAGCGATTCAGACACTTCATTGTGTTCGGCGTTCCAGCCATTTTCGACGACGCGCCACGGGTCGTGTGTAATGTAATTTTTCATAATTATCTGTAATTAAATTGATTGATTTTTAATTGTTTTGTTTACAAATACATAAACATACTGAGGGGTCTATTTTCAAATAAATTAATCCAAAAACTCTTTCGGAATATACATTTTAACTGCCGAAGTTGACCGCATAAGCATCGTAAAAGGTGCTTTTCTTGACAACAACGTCTTTAATTCACGTCTATAATTAGCTTCTTCAATATCATTTTGACTATTTTTAGCCTGTTGCCAAGCCATGATTGATTTATAAATTTTATCGCGTTGCATGGCAATTGCTTTACGCAATCTAGCCGTTTTTGCCTTAGAATACGCATCGTGTCCATTGTGAATACGGTGCAACAATTCAACAGTATTTAAGGCTTTTTTATTTGATACATTAACGGCTTCAAAATAACATTCTTCTAAACCCACATCAAAACGATAAACAATGTCTTTTTCTACATCATCCAACGGCGAACAAGGGTCGAGATAACCACCGTTCGGCATTTCATTAGGCTTCATTTTATTGGCATCTGAATCGGCGGGATAAAGATTTGTCCACGTATATTTTAAATCGGGACGTTCATTTTGAGGAATAAAATGCTCTACTTCCATCAATAAAGCGGTGTGGAATTTCCTTTCGGTTAAATAGCATTTTGCAAAAAAATGCGTGTCAAATGCGGTAATTAAATCAGATTGTCGGTACGAAGCAGTGCTTTTAGGCTTATCACCACTTGGATTTTGTTGCCACAATTCTAATTTATCTAAGTAATCTTGAATGTTTTTTGTCGCCAAAGAAGCGGGCGTTTGAGTCGGTCGCGTTATATTTATCATTGATTAAAGGCTTGTTTCCATGATTAATGAATTTAATTCCAATTCCAAAACGGGCGATAAATACCGTTCATTTTCCAACAAAATAGCCGATAATTTTTCTTTTAAAACAGGCTTATTATTTTTAAATTCTTTTGTTACTGTTTTAATATCGTCCATTATTTTATCCGCAATTGACGAAAACTCATTATCTAATCCAAAATGCGTCACCATTAATTCAGAATAACTACTGCCCACAACTTCATCCGTAACCGTAAGTTGACTTGTTAAATCAAAAATCGTTGTGTTTTTAATGCTTGAAATTACCGCAGGCGAGTGCGTAGCGACAATAAATTGCACATTTGGAAAAAATTCCGTTAAAATCGGTAATACTTCGTATTGTGCTTTAATGTGCAAATGCGTTTCGGGTTCATCCAAAAGCACAATCCCGCAAGGGTCATAACTATTGTCATTAATGGCGGAACGAATTAAATCAACGCGAATTAATAAGTCAACTAAAATGCTAATAAAGGCGGAAAAACCTTCCGACATTTGATTAAAGGTTATTTTTCTACCGTCTTTTAGTACAACATAAAATTCAAAATCTTTATCTTCAAAGATTAATTGCAATGAATTATCTTCAAAAAAACGTTGTAATATGCCTATAAACTTTTCAAAAAAGTTATCAATTTTATTAACGCCATTTACATTCTTATTTAATTGTAAAAATGCTTGTTGCACTTTTTTATTAACTAAGTATTGCTTAAATTGACTTGTAAAATAATCTGTACCAATGCCTTTAATCAATTGATTAGAAAATTCAATTTCTTTAGTTGGCGTTGCTACATCTTTGGGGTTAGCATTTCGATTAGCTACAAAAAATGAAAAAATAGATTTGCCTTTATACAAATTAAATTCATTTTTATTGATCATCTTAATATCAACTGAATGAAACCAAATGTATTTATCCTTCCAAATCTTAAGAGAATTTGGATTTGTTAAAACGTTGTCTAAAAAAGAACTATTAGCATATCCATTATTATTACTATCGTGACCAAAGAATCCTAAACCAACGTGTTGCTCAACACCTCTCAAAATCGTCGTTTTCCCCGACCCATTTTTCCCCGTCAAAATCAAATGACTAAACGGCTTGCCGTTTAAGTTCGGCACAGCAATATCGAAGTTTTTATAAGCAAAACAATCATTTACGTGGATTGCTTTGATGTATGGAAAATCATTAGGTGTCATGTTTTCTACATTTTAATCGTGAAAATAAGGACAAAATTAGTAAAAATACTGAGGGGGTCAAATATTCAATGTCAATTGTGTTTTAGCTAAAATTTCAGTTTTAAATTTTTCCCAATTAAAAAATAAATCAGCGGCATCTAAACCATTTAATTCAGCTAATTTCTTCATTTCTACAAATTCTGTTTGATGCACTAATTTAATTAAATCAATTCGCATTAAAACATCTTTTGTAATTGCTCTTTTTGCGTCCCAAAAAATAATTGAATTTAAAAAACCTTGTGCAGCATCGGAATTTAATAATAAAAAAGTAAAAACAGCATCATTTCGATTATCAAAACCCAATAAATAACACGTATCATCCAACATTAAACATTTACCATTTGAAGGCTCAATTAATGAAAAAGCGGTTTGTTTATATAATCCCGAAATAGCAATTTTAAACGGTTTAAATGAATAATCACCTATTCCAAAGATAGAAAACGGTGGATTTGATTTATAAATAGACGATTTACGCGCTGCAAATATTTCTTTATTTTTATTCAAATAATCGCTTGTTTTTGGCAACGAATTATCAATATAATTTGTCGATTGTCCAACTTTCCTTTGCGTAATGATTGTAAATTTTCGACTTTTATTAATTATCGGATGTTTTAAATCAGAGCTTTTTAATAACCCAAAAACTAAATCTTCTTCTAATTCAAAAACATCATCATTACTATTTAAGAAATGTCCATTTTGACGTTCAAATTCCATGATTTTAGAACAATCATGTTTAACACCTTGCCGCCATTCAAAAGGGCATAAACCATCAACAAAAGCATTTTTAGTGTAAGTTTCAAGGCTTGAAACGAACTTTTGATTTACCCAACCAAAGGTTTTTAAGGATTTTTGATTGTAAAAATCAATTTCTTGACAAATATACTGAGGGGGTGTATTTAAGCGACAAACAAACAAAGATGCTTCGACGGCAGCACTAAATTCTTTTGCGGCGTTAATATTTTGCTTTTCAATTTCAGCAATTGCGTAATTATTTTTCTTTTGGTCGTTAATTAAATTTTTAACAACGGCATTTTTAATTAAAAAAGCAAAATAACCATTTACTTTTTCAAACGTTCTCAACAAAGTAAGGCTAATAAACTCGCCAATATCAAAATTTCCTTTGCCTGTCATGGCATCTAAACCCGAATGTTGTTTAAAATTAGATTTTTTAGGCAAATTAGTGGATTCCAAAACCGATAAATCACTACTTGTAACCCACGGCGGATTACCAACAATTAAAAACTCTTTTGTTTTATTTTGAATTAAAACACGTTTGAAATCATAATCAAATACGCTTTCATGATACAAATAAATTTCGGGTTTATTTAATTGTGGATTATTTATAAAAAAATCTAAAATAGAAAATTTAGCTTGCCAACAATAAGGCTTATAAATTTCAACGCCAATTACTTTTTCAATTCCAACGAATGTATTTAAAGCCGCTAAAATAAAATGCCCTTTTCCAAAAGTCGGTTCAACAATTATTTTAGGGTTTGAACCTTTCTCTTTAAGTTTTTGACAAATTGAATGGGCTAAGGTTTTATTAGTTTGAAAATCGCCATACTCCGTTCTATCTATTTGATTTTCAATAATTTGTAATTCAGAAACTTGTTCTTTAATTTCTTGCAACCCCTCTTCATTTTCAAAAAAATTAACAATCCCGCATTCATTTTGCAAATAAGAATTCATACTTTCTAAATCATTCAATTTAGAAAAACAATTATTAATAAATGCACTTGCATTTTTATTTAGTTGAAAATTTATCATGCTATTTTATTTTTAATAATTTGCGTAATACCGTCAATTTCAGTCTTTAAACCAACAATTCGACCGTATTGTAATCGCCATTGCAAAGCATTTGAAATCGTTAAATAACCTTGTTGCGGTGGTGTTTCCAATATTTGCTCCGCTAATTTTTGAAGTGTTAAATCATCCGCAGGAATATTTCTATCATTCAAATAAGCTACAATTTCTTCTAAAATTGCTTTATTAGCAATTAATTGTCGCAGATTTAAAGTTGTTTGATAATCACCCGTTCTTTCTTTTTCAATAAAATTGCAACTTACAAACTCTAAAATTGCCGTTTTACTGAGGGGGTCATCTTTTTTATCATAAACAAAAACCAATAAATTATAGCCTAATCCAAATATTTTTTGCTTTGCATCTTTAAATGGACAAGAAGATTGCGGTTGTTTAATTGACGTCACTTTTATATCCGTTAAAATATTAGCCGCAGGTAAATCAATTCCACTTGCGGCATTGCCTTTTTCAGTATTATAAAGCTGAAATAAGTGCTGTTTAAATTTCGCCTCAATATGTGTTCCAACGGCTTTTCCGTCAGTAATACCGTACAAAAACGCATTATTTATCTTACTTTCCGCTTCGCAAAACGCTTTTGCTTCGCTAATTAAATCGTTTATTGTTAAGTCTTTTTTCATTTTAATTTACGTTCTAATTCATTATTTTAATTGTAAAAACCCACCGTCAATAATTATCAATTTTGCGCCCCCCTCAGTAAAAGAACGGTGCGAACTCAAATCATCGGACACTTGATAAGATACGCCCGTTTTCATCGTAAACAATTGACTATCAGCGAGTTCTGTTGTCATTTCTCCTTCAATGACGAACAACAAATGCCCTTTTTGACACCAATGATCGGCTTTGTAATTCGGCGAATATTCAACCATCCGAACGCGTAAATCGCCAAATTGCAGCGTGCGCCAATACGCAACGCCTGTCTCGCCCGTATGTGTAGTCGCAGGAATTACCGACCAATCAGTTGTGTGAAAAGGAATGTTATCAGGGTGCATCTTGCTCTTATTTTATTGTTGATACAATTCAATTTTACGTCCATCAAAATCTTCCACAATAGCCATTAAACCAAATGCCGTTTGTTTAGGATAATTAATTATTTTGACGTTATTTAATTCTAATGCGGCAATTAATTCATTCAAATTAGGTGTATCAAAACCTAATCGCAAGGTATTATCTGCTTTAATTTCATTAATAGGTAATGGATAAATCTCAAAAACAGTATCTCTAAGGAACGTGAAATAAATAAAACCACATTTTACGGGCTGTTTCTCGCTATGCTCGAAAGACGCCCTTTGAAGAAATTTTTAAGGAGCGAGCGTGTTTTGAAAGAAAAATTGAAAATTTTTCGGGAAGTTTCATTTTGCTTGAAAAGTAGTTTACACTTTTTTAGCAAGATTTACTAAATTTGAAAAATTTAGTAAATCTGTGCGTAATTTAAAGCA
>JAYSRS010000532.1:0-3331 GCA_043720935.1 Saprospiraceae bacterium | reverse complement strand
CGGAGCAAGCTCCGTTGCTACCTTCTTTTATAAATCGTCATTAATAATTGTATCTTTTAAAGGGTTTTTAAGGCGTATTCTAAACGTATCGGCTTGCTTAAAAACGGTATCACCTAATTTTGAATAATGAATAAGGCTAACAAATCCGCAGCCACCACCATACGTTATCGTTTGTTCTGATTGGTCAAAACCTTGAATAATAACGCCTCTTTTAGTTTTTCTCTTCGGACTGAAGTAAATAAATTCTCTAATAACGCCTTGAATTGCCGTTTGTTTGAAGGCATTGTTTTCAAATTCGTAATTCATTCTTGAAGTAATCGCCGTGCTTACGCGCCATGTGAGCAACATAAAACCGATGAATAAAACGTATTTCAAAGCTAATTGTCTGTTGACATCCCTCATGGCTTTTAATTTTTAATTCTTTTATCCCCCTCAGTATTTGGAATTGATTTTTAAATTAAAGTGTCTCATTTCATTTCGGATTAATCGGTTAATTATCGCACTGCGGCGTAGCTGCAAAATCTCGGTAATAATTAAATAAACAACCTTTTTTTTACGCGGTGTAACCGCGAAACCACTTGTTTTGCGGTTACACCGCACTTGAAATCGTATATTTATGCGTTATATTACCAAGATTTTGCAGCTACGCCGCAGTACGATAAATAACCTATGATTCCGATTCATTTTACAAATCACTGATAATCAACTTATTACATTTTGAAATTTGGTTGCTTCATTCCTCGCAATGACGTTTGAAATTTTTCTTTGGGACAAATCTCTAAAAAAGAATTAAATTTTAACATCTTTTTTTGACTTGCCAAAAATCAGCCGCGTTACGCCTACTAAAAAAAATGCTCGACCGACGACTTGGATTTTTCGATAGGCTTAAAAAGGCCATCAAAAAATCCGAATCGTCGGTCGAGCATCTTACGCATAATGGGCCACTGATTGGGCTGATTCGACCGATTTTCTCTGATTTCCTTTTAAAAATCCTTTTAAAAATCCTTTTTATCGAAAATAAATCAGAGAAAATCAGTCGAATCAGTAAAATCAGCGGGCCATTCTCTAATAATTTATTTCTTCAAAGTCGGCGCACCTTCTTTAATGGCCTCAACTACTGAGGGGTCTAATAAAGTTTGAATATCGCCCAAATTAGAGACATCGCCTTCGGCAATTTTTCGCAAAATCCTACGCATGATTTTTCCCGAACGCGTTTTAGGCAACCCAACGACGACTTGAATAATATCAGGCTTCGCAATCGCCCCAATTTGCTTCGTGATACCCACCAAAACCTCATCTTTAAAGGCTTTTTCGCTCACAATCGGTCGGTCGCAAATGACAAAGGCATAAATTCCTTGCCCTTTAATGTCGTGTGGATAACCGACAACCGCCGATTCAACGACAAACGGATGCTTGTTAATTGCATCTTCAACCTCCGCCGTGCCAATGCGGTGGCCCGACACATTAATCACATCGTCCACGCGTCCGATGATGCGGTAGTAGCCATCTTCGTCGCGTTTTGCGCCGTCGCCCGTAAAATAATAGCCCGGGAACGGGCCAAAATAGGTTGCTCGCGCGCGTTCGTGGTCGCCGTAAGTCGTCCGAATCATGCCTGGCCACGGGTATTTGATGCACAACAAACCTTCAACATTGTTGCCTTCAATTTCCTTTCCTTCGGGCGTCAACAAGCACGGCTGAACGCCTGGAAGGGGCAAAGTAGCCATTGTTGGCTTCAAATGCGTCACATTTGGAATAGGAGAAATCATAATACCTCCTGTTTCTGTTTGCCACCAAGTATCCACAATCGGGCAACGACTCTTGCCGATATAGCGATAATACCATTGCCAAGCCTCTTCATTTATTGGCTCGCCAACTGACCCTAAAATCTTCAAACTACTGAGGGAGTACGGCGCAACGTATTGTAAACCAAAGCTCATGAGCGAGCGAATTGCCGTCGGTGCAGTGTAGAGTTGATTGACTTTATGCTTATCAACGACTTCCCAAATCCGTCCTGCATCTGGCCAAGTCGGGATGCCTTCAAACATCAGCGTCGTCGCACCTGCTAAAAGTGGGCCATACACGATATACGTGTGGCCTGTAATCCAACCCACGTCGGCGGTACACCAATAAATATCGTCTTTTTCGACTTGAAAAATGTTCTCAAACGTATAATGCGCATACACCATATAGCCGCCCGTTGTGTGCACCACGCCTTTAGGCTTGCCTGTCGAGCCTGATGTATAAAGAATAAATAATTCGTCTTCGCTGTCCACGACCGTTGCAGGGCAATGCGTTGAGGCATTGGCCATTTCTTCATGCCACCATTTGTCGCGGCCCTGCGTCCAATGACAAAAACTGCCCGTTCTTTTCTGAACGATAACCGATGTGATAGAACTTGTCATGGCAAGTGCTTCGTCGGCGATGTCTTTCAATTTAATTTCCTTGTTGCCCCTAAATGCGCCGTCAGAAGTTACGAGGATTTTACAAGCCGAATCATTGATACGGTCGGCCAAAGATTGGGCAGAAAAGCCACCAAAAACGACTGAATGAATCGCTCCAACTCTTGCACAAGCCAACATCGCCACGGCAGCTTCGGGCGTCATAGGCATATAAATGCAGACGCGGTCGCCTTTTTCGATGCCATTTGCCTTCAAAACGTTGGCAAATTGGCAAACTTGCTCGTACAATTCGCGGTAAGTCAAAGTCACCCCCGCGTCATTAGGGTCATTGGCTTCCCAAATAATAGCCGCTTTGTTAGGCTGCGTTTTGACATGACGGTCGAGTGCGTTTTCCGTAATGTTTAATTTTCCATTCAAAAACCACTTGACATCATGGCCCACAAAGTCCCATTCTAAAACTTTATCCCATTTTTGTTGCCACTCAAAACGTTCGGCGTGTTGCGCCCAAAACGTTTCTGGATTCTCGACTGAGCGTTGATATTCTGCTTGATATTGCTCAACTGATTTGATGATGTAAGACATAATTTTTATACTTTTTTAATGTTGAAATAGCGTTTTCTATATATTTTCGTAAAAATACTGAGGGGTCTATTTTTTTGTAAAAAATTGATTGTCAAATATTTAATTTTGATGAAACTAGATTTTATCAAAATTTAGGCTCAAAAGTATCGAGATTTCTATATGTTTTATATTTTTCGATAAACTTTTTTTTAATGTCTTTTTTAAGCTAAGTTTTTATGTGCTTTTTAAAGGATAATTTAGTGATAAATAGTATAAGGAATGCGAAATAAATAAAAGCGTATTTTCATACGCACTGTTTTTCGCTGCGCGAAAAAGGCGTGCGGGAAAAAATCTATCGGAGGCAGCTTGTT
>JAYSRS010000531.1:0-9525 GCA_043720935.1 Saprospiraceae bacterium | reverse complement strand
TCAGATTTAGGAAATTTGCAAAATTTCCTAAATCTTTTGCCGCAAAAACACCATTTTTTACTTAAAAATTGGTTTGCGACATAAAACCGATAATTCCGTATCTTAATTCTTAATTCCGTAAGGCAGCAATGCTATAATCCTATACATTTTTTTCTACAATTCTATTACTGTTAGAAATTGATTTGAACAATTTCATCTTTCAAACTTACTGACAATTAACGATTGCACCTTGAAATTTGAAATCTTAAATTTGAAATCTACTTAGCCACAACTATCCTGAAATCCATAACCTAATTTCTTAACAACTGTCGTTCTTTTTAGACCGAACATATCCTTGAACACCGTTTTTTAAATTGGCCGAAAGGCGCAAACTCAGGAAGCTCATGGCTGACATTTTTACACATTTCAGAGCAAAACTGAAAGATAATCCCGCACTATCAGACACGCAAAAGCCCAAAATTCACAAATCTATTCGCCGAACAGACGAAGAAATGCGTGATTTTGACAAATGGAAGGCATCCACTCGACAAATTTCGATGCTCACTTGGCTGCGCGAACAACTGATGACTTATCAAAGCGCACCTTCAAAAACGCACGATGGCATTGATTTTATCGCCTCATCGTCGTCGAAGGGTTTTAGGTTGCATCCCGCTTTGACCCGCTTCCCAGATTCGGCAGTCGTTCACCTGTTCGATTATCTGAAAGAGCAATTAGCAGCATCCGATTACACGCTGTCGGTTTCCGATACCCGCCTTTTTAAACGCGATTATTGGGATGAAACGATTCAAAGACACGTTCTGACACCCAAAAATGCCGCCAATACTGAGGGGGTCGTTTTTTCAAACATTACGATTGAATTAATTCTGAAAGACAATCATTTGTGCCAATTACGCATGAATGCTTACATTCCAAATACCGATATGCCGCGTCAAACGGATGAATTTTTCGACTTGATGCAGGCGGTTTTGGCTTAATCGCCAAGACTAAGTACACCTATTTTTGCTCCTTATCGAAACGCCGATGTCTTCCCGCATCGGCGTTTTCGTTTTGGGAGGTGGTTTCACACAGAGTTTACAGAGGACACGGAGGTTTTTATCTCCACGGATTTCCACAAATTTCTACGGATTTCCACGAATTTCTGCGATTTTTCTTTTTTCATTCGGCAGAAGGTCTCCTAACCGATGTTACGCAATGGCACACTGATTTGAGGGATACGACTAATTTACACAGATTTTTTCCTATAAGTGTTTCTATTAAAAAAGAAATCCTTTTAAATCAGTCGTATCCCTCAAATCAGTGTGCCATTTTAGCCGCTTGCGTAACATCAGTTCCTAAGATTAAAATCAAGATTTTACAACTCTTTTTTTATTTTAAAAAACCGTTCGTTCGCCGCTTTCGTAATTAAATACAAATCTTACAACAGTCAAAAAGATAATTTTTAGAAAAATCTAAAACTTTTAGATTTGATTAAAATTAGGTGAACTATGTGCCGCTTGACCTTATGCCAAGCGGTTTTTTTATGCCTTAAACACCAATTTGGCGTTTAAATTGTTAGAGTAATCCATGAAACAACTAAACGCATAAATTGATTTTTAAATAACTTTTAAATTTTAAAAATTTTTATTCGTAATCATTTAATACGTAATCTTATGCAACGTTTCACAATCCGCTTCGTGGCTATTTTTAGCCTCGTTTTTATGGCGCAATTCGCCTATGCACAAATGACGATTGTCGAATATTTCGATGTCAAAGATGAATTCAAATTGGATTTGAAAGCCTCAAAAAATGTTAAAACCATTTTTACAAAAGGCGTTTTAGATGTCCACTACAACGCTGACAGACGGATTTTAGAAGTTGCCTATGACCCTCGACAAGCTGACATCGCGGTTGTTGTTAAAAACATCAATAGCTGCGTAAAAGAGCCGATTTTAAGCCTTTTGGACAGCAAATCAAAAGCACAATAACTTAAAACTTAACCACTTCGGTTTTTGTCGCCTTTCCCGCATCGTTTTTAGCCGTAATATTGACCGTATAACTTTGGCCGCCGCGCGGTTCAAAGCTCCAACGCAATTGCTTGGTGTCGGCATTGAACGTGAAATTCGTTTGTTGCGCGCCATTGACGTACAACTCGATTTGATTGGCGTTTGCTACGTTTGTAATCGCAGCAGAAACAACGCTCACGGCAGGTTTCGGGTCAAACGGGTCGGTCACGGGTTGCGTCGCGCTGATGTTGCCGATAACGGGTTGCTGAATCGGCTCGAGCGTGCCAACATCGGGCGGTAGCTGCGTATCGGGCAGTTGTTTGCCTTTGTTAAAGACAACTGTCGTCGTTTTTTCCGCTGTTCCATCGTCATTTGTCGCTCTGACCATTACCGCATTATCACCTCTTGCAAGGTTTAACACCGCTTGAATTTGCCTTCCCACCATCGAAAATTCAATTTCTTGACCATTTAACAAGACACGTACTTGACTTTTGACGACATTATCCGCCGTTGCAGCCAAATTTACTGAGGGGGCCGCTGTGCGGCTTCCGTTCGCAGGATTTGAGATAACGACCGTCGGCGGTGCTTTCGTCGGCGCAACGATGATGCCGCGTTTCGTTACCGTCACCGAGGCTTCCGCATTACCCGTTTCGTTGCGGGCGCGAACGGTCAACGTGTTTTGACCATCCCGAACCGTTGCGCGTGTTCTGACCATTTTGGTGTAAATATCGAAACTAAAACCACGGTCTTCCGCCCCATTCACGAGGACTTGAATGCCGTTTTTATCGGTCACATTATCAACTTTTGCTTCTAAATTGACGAAATTGTCGCCAACGCGCGCATTATTCGATGGTCTCAAAATCTGAACCGTCGGTGCATTGCTCCTTGGTTTTTCGCGCAGCGTAAAGCGTACAGCGTCTTCATTCGAGCCACCATCATTCGTTGCGACAATGCGAACTTGATTCTCACCAACGTTGACGCTCACCCTTGCGGTCACGCTTTTATCGAAGTTGTAATAAGAAAAATCAGTAATGCGATTGCCATTCACGTACAGCTCTACTTGATTGCGGTTGCTGATGTTTTCAACCCTTGCGCGAATGTCAATCGGATTATTTTCAAACACCTGCCCGTTTGTTGGCTGATTAATCCGAACCGTCGGTGCAGCCGTGCGCGGACGCTCCGTACACGAGACAGAACGCTCATCGCTGCTGCTTCCAACGTCATTTCGAGCCGTAATCACAACCCGATTTGACCCTGAAGCAAGAGAAAGTGCCCCCCTCAGTATTTTTGAGTTATTATTATACGTGAAGTCATAAAAGTCGCGCCCGTTTAGCGTTACGCGAATATCGTTACTGCTCGACACATTATTGATACGTGCTTCAAGTGTCGTTTTGCAGTTGCCAAAATTATCTGCCGTCGGCGTTGGCAACGACGTGATTTGAACCGTTGGCGCAGCGGCCCGAGGTTGCCGCGACGTAATTGTCAAGGCATCACTCGCCGAACCTACCGTGTTTCTCGCCGATACCGTTACAGCATTTGCGCCTTCAACGAGGGCAATATCTGCCGTTAATTCACCATTTCTGAAAGCAAAATCGCGGTTATCGCGGCCATTAACGCTTAAATTGACACTGCTATAATCGTACACATTGTCAATTTTTACGCGAATACCGAAGCGATTTTGGTTCGTTTCAAAATTAGAATTGGGCAATGTAAACCGTACAATCGGCAATTGCACCGTCGGGTTTTGTGGCACATTTGGCGGGTCAGTCGGACGCGGCGGATTGGGTTGTTGCGGATATTCCTGCTTACGGGTGCGCTCACCCAAAATCCATTTCAATTGAAGATTTGTGTAATGGTGCCAATCGTTTCGAACGCCTTTTGTCGTGGCATCAATATATTCTTTTCCGTCAAAAAAATCAACGCCTGTGAACAGCCACTTATGACCTAAAACAATCATAAAACGAGGGCTGACATGGAAACCAATCTCACCACCGATGCTAGGCATAAAACCGAGCGTTAATGTGTCGCCACCCAAACGACGGGTTTCAAAAGTGCCATCGTGCAAGCCACGGACTGCTGATACTGAGGGGTTCGCTCCGAGCGATTTGTAGTCGTATTTAGCCGTGCCATTGAGTTGGTCAACGCTCACGTCATAACCAACAATGCCGATGCCACCAAAAAGTGTCGCATAAATGCCCGTTCGCTCGCGCAACTTATTGAAAGTCAACACACCTTCAACGGCTAACTCGCCTTGATGGGTCAAATGATTGGCATAAAAAGACGTTTCGGGTGCGTAATTGATGGGATTATCGCGTAAACCCTGCGTCGGTTTGGTATCAAATCCCTTGGAATTAGCGTACATCAAGCGTCCGCGCAAACCTAAATCGAGCGCGCCGCCCGTCCGATGAGCCAAGTTTTTTTCATACGTCAGACCAATGCCCCAACCGCCCCACGCAGCACGTACATCGCTTGTTTGATACGACAAACCAATATCAATGCCCAACGTTTGGTAGCCTTGTGGCTCGCTAAATCGCGGTGCGTTCGGGTCGGGTATTTCAACTTTATCGAAATCAATTGTGGATTGACCATATACCGAAAAGGTCAAAATGGCGAAAAGGATAGGTAATAAACGGTGAATTTGTTTCATATTTTAATACGATTTTTAAATGCTAATACTTTGAACAAAGAGGATTTTAAGTTGTAACAGCTTGATTATCATTAGTTTGTGGCGTACGAATGAACATGTCAAGCAATTTTCAGCGTCAAATGTAAGTCCTTCATTTTTAATAAAAAAAACAACTCAGAAAACGATTTTAACATTTTAAAACACGCCAAACACTAAGAAGGCTATTTATAAATACCTGACAATCAATTTTTTATGCAGAAATATTAACGCCATCCATTTTTGATTGATGTTAAAATTACAGACATACACAATAAAACTTTAACCGTTTTGTAATGATTTTGAGCATAACGCGACCTTCAGGTCGCAGAAGAAGTGGTAAGATTTCACGCAACTTGAAGGCCGTGTCACGCTCAAAAAACGTATATCTGCCTCATGAATTGAATAAAATGATTTTTTATGCGAATTAAGCGGTGAAGTAAGTATCTTAAAAATAAGAATTAAATAAAAGCGTACTTTCTAGCAATCCTGAAAAAATTGAATGTGAATAACCGTAAATGCAATCTACGGAACAAACACCACAATTTCTCCCAAGTCCTTTATGAAGCCGTAGAACAGGCGTTTGATTTGACGCGATTTTTTGTACATCCTTTTTTGATAATGTGAAAATTAAACAAATTTTAGCTATTCTTTTGTATTTTAAAGCACAAGCGGACATTTATTTTGCGCCGCAACAATAAAAAATAGGCCCCTCAGTATTTTCCTCAAAAAAGCCTGTAAATCAATGATTTATAGGCTTTTTTGAGGAAAACTGGGCGATTTCTTAACGTTAACTTTTCTTTGAGCCTTCTCCGCTTCGTAGCGTCAAAACTTGTTTTACCTTTGCGCCAACTTCTACACAAGAGAGATGTTAAATATCAGATTCAAAATTTAAAATTTGACAGTGCAATACCTTGATAATCAATTCATTGCACCTTTAAATCTAAAATCTAAAATTCGTTCTTTCTTGACAAAAATCAGTTAAATATCATTATCCAGACATGAGCGAATCTATCAAACACGAGTGCGGCATGGCCCTCGTTCGGCTGTTGAAACCCATCGAATTTTACCATGAAAAGTATGGTACGGCCTTCTACGGACTGAATAAACTGCACCTTTTGATGCAAAAACAACGCAATCGCGGCCAAGACGGCGTCGGCATTGCGACCGTAAAACTCCATCCGACGCCAGGCGAACGCTTCATTAGCCGCAAACGTTCCAACTCGCAACAACCCATAAAAGACGTTTTTGAGCAAGTTTTTTGGCATTTCAAAGACCTATCGCACGAGCAAATCAACAACCCGACTTTTTTGCGCGAAAATTTTCCGTACATGGGCGAGGTCTTGATGGGCCATTTGCGCTACGGAACGCATGGCGCGAACACGATTGAACAAGTGCATCCGTTTCTCCGCCCGAATAATTGGATGAGCCGTAATTTGCTCCTCGCGGGCAATTTCAACATGACAAATGTGGATGAATTGTTTAATTTTTTGGTCGAAGATTTAGGGCAACATCCCAAAGAAAAGTCTGATACGGTAACGGTTTTGGAGAAAATTGGCCATTTTCTTGACGATGAAGTGCAACATTGGTTCGATTATTTCAAGAAAGAAGACGATTATACCAACAAAGAAATCACCAATCGCATTGCAAAAAATCTTAATTTACAACGCATTCTGAAACGCGCTACCAAAGGGCTTGACGGTGGTTACGCGCTCATCGGTGCGCTCGGTCACGGCGACGCGTTTGCCCTCCGCGACCCGAACGGTATTCGACCAGCGTTTTATTATCAAGACGATGAAGTGGTGGTTGTGGCAAGCGAACGGCCTGCGATTCAGTCGGCTTTCAACGTGAATTATCAGTTAATTCAAGAGTTGAAACCTGCTCATGCCTTGATTATTAAAAAAGATGGCCAAATAAGTGAGTTGCCTTTTACAGCTGAACGCGAGCGTTTGGCGTGTTCGTTTGAGCGGATTTATTTCTCTCGCGGCACTGACCGTGATATTTATTTAGAACGAAAAAAACTAGGTGAACAATTGGCTTTGCCCGTGATGAAAACGGTTGATTTCGATTTTGAAAATACCGTTTTTTCGTTCATTCCGAACACTGCAGAAACGGCATTTTTCGGTTTTATGGAAGGCATTAACGATATTTACAACAACATAAAAACGCGAAAAATTGCTAATTTACAAGCAAAAGGTGAATTTTCTGTTGAAAAAGTGGCCGAAATACTAAGGGGTATGCCCCGAGTCGAAAAACTCGCCGTGAAGGATGACAAGGCCCGAACGTTCATCACAAACGACAGCAGCCGCGACGAAATGGTGAGCCACATTTATGACGTGACCTACGGGATTGTTAGAAATCATGTCGATACGTTGGTGCTGATGGACGACTCGATTGTGCGCGGAACGACTTTGAAAAACTCAATTATCAAGATTATGGCGCGCCTCAATCCGAAGCGCATTATCATCGTGTCGAGTGCACCGCAAATTCGTTATCCTGATTGTTACGGGATTGACATGTCGAAAATGGGCGAGTTTGTGGCCTTTCAAGCCGTCGTTAAGTTATTGAAAGCCAGAGGTTTAGACAATAAATTGGACGATGTGTATGAATTGGCGAAAGCCCAAGAAAAACTGCCGAAAGAGCGGCAACGCAACGTTGTTCAAGAGCTATACGCCCTGTTTGATTACGAAGATATTAGCGACACAATCGCCGAAATCGTCACACCTGACGACGGAATTACCCCCTCAGTATCGGTCATTTATCAGACCCTCGATGGCGTGAAAACGGCCTGTCCGAACAATCGCGGCGACTGGTATTTTTCGGGCGATTACCCAACGCCAGGCGGCAATCGGGTTGTGAATCGAGCGTTTGTCAATTACATGGAAAACAAAAATGTGAGGGCTTATTAAACACTTTTTAGCGCACAACGCTCCGAGAGAATGATAACGCTCGGAGCGTTATTTTAAGATGAAAAAGTAACTTTTTCTTAAGCGTCTATTTTAAATCAAATGTACAGCAACAATTTCCGCTTTGGCTTTTCACATTGCGGCGTAGCTGCCAAACCTCGGTAATATAACGCACACAAGCCGATTTTGCAATGCGATGTAACTGCCAAACCGCTTGTTTCGCGGTTACACCGCGTAAAAAAGTAGTCGAGTGCTTGAATATTACCGAGATTTGGCAGCTACGCCGCCGTCAAAATCCTAAAGCGGAAATTGCTGTTAAAGCCTTAAAAATTTAAAAGTCTGAAATCTAAAATCTTGAAATCCCGCTAGGGAATCTCCAAAATTTTATGCGTCTGCAAGCTTAATTTCCATTGCGGATTTTGAAGGCAAAAATCAAGAGCCATTTTTTTATGTACATCGCTCAAAGCACTGTCCATGGGTTGTATGTAAAAATTATCAAATTCTAAATCACTAAAAAGCTCGGGTTCAGCACCCGTTTGCGGAAAAACGAGCTTCAATTCAGACCCCCTCAGTACCACAACCTCCGCACCCGCTTTCGGACTCACACAGACCCAATCAATGCCTTCGATAAGCGGAATTGTCCCGTTTGTTTCAATCGCAATCTCAAAACCTTCGGCGTGAAAAGCGGCCACTAAGGCTTTATCCAACTGCAAAGCAGGTTCACCACCCGTACAAACGACGTATTTTTTAGCTTTTTTACTTGACATACTCGGGTTTAGACCTCCCACAATTGCTTCCATGCCTCGCAATTCCCAAATTTCATTGACTTTTGAAGCCACTTCCGAAGCCGTTTTGAAACGACCACCGTTCAAACCGTTTGTGCCAACAAAATCGGTATCACAAAATTGGCAAATCGCTTTTTCGCGGTCTTTTTCACGGCCTGTCCACAGATTGCAGCCCGTGAAACGGCAAAAAACGGCAGCACGCCCCGTTTGTGCGCCTTCGCCTTGAAGCGTGTAGAATATTTCTTTTATCTTATACGACATAACTTGAAAATTTAAATAACACCCGCCATCATCAGAACACCAAAAACGACTAAAAACACCGCAACAAGCCTTTGAACGGCCTCAATTGTTACTTTTTTAATCATTCTTGACCCAAAATAAGCCCCTATGAAAGCGGCCAAAGTGGCTGCGGCAATGAGCAACCAATCAAGTAAATTGTTTGTTGAATAGCATTTTTCGGCATAAACACCGAGGCGTGAAACGTCAATCAAGCAAGCAATGACAACGCCTGTGGCGATAAATGTTTCTTTTTCTAAGCCCAATTTTATCAAAAACGCCGAGCGCAATGCCCCTTGTAAACCTGCCAAACCACCAAAGAAGCCGCTTAAAAATCCACCGAAAGGCAAGTATTTTTTATCAAAACTAAGGCGACTCAATGAGGGAATAATTTCCCAAAAAGCAAAAAAAATCACTAAAAAACCAATAACGAGTTTCAAAAAACTGATGTTGAAAACGTGTCCTAAAGCGGTATAATTAGTTAAAATTGCTCCATTTCCAAGCATTTTCAACAAAAAAGCCCCCAAAATAGCCGCTAATACTGAGGGGACGCCAAAACGCTTCACGACCGACCAATCGGCCTTTCCACCAACGAGCGTGAGTTTGAAAAGGTTGTTCAAAAAATGGACAATGGCGGTCATGGCAATAGCTATGTCAATCGGAAAAAATAGGGCAAAAACGGGCGTCAATAAAGTGCCGAGGCCAAAACCTGAAAACAGCGTTAAGCCCGAACCTAGAAGCGCGACTAGGCAAATAATTAAATAATCCATTGTCTATCAATTTATTACATTTGCAAAATGAATCATGTCGGACTACTTAGGAACGTTAAGTAAATAAAAGCGTATTTTACTGGCTCTTTCTCGCTGCGCTCGAAAATCGCCATCTGAAGGATTTTTTAGGAGGCAGCTTGTTTT
>JAYSRS010000530.1:0-9545 GCA_043720935.1 Saprospiraceae bacterium | reverse complement strand
ATGAACCACCTCTCCTCCCTTTTTGCGAGCGAAGCGAGCAAAAAGTAATTGCACCTAAGTAGTTACAAAAAAAAATAAAGTAAAATAAAAACCTCTGTGTCCTCTGTGTGAAACAAAACAACCGCTTGCCATTTTAAACAAAAGTTAAAAGAAATTAAAAGAGATGGATAATAAAGAAACGCCTAAAAAGACTTTTTCGCGCCGCAAGTTCTTCACCCGTGCGGGTGTTGGTTTGGTCGGCACGATGGCCTTATTGTATTTTGGTCGCTCACCGATTCGTCGGAAAATAAGCGGCGTGGCCAAAGAATTGGATTTGCCGTCGGGCATTTTGAATTTCGATGCCGATTTGTGGTTTGAGGTCAATCTCGACAACACGATTACCTTGAAATCGCCGAAAGTCGAGATGGGACAAGGCATTTTTACGGGTTTTGCGATGTTGGCCGCCGAAGAATTGGACGTGGCACTCGGTCAAATCAAAGTCGTTCATGCCACAACTTTGGCGGGTGCATTAGATTTGGCGGGAACGGGCGGCAGCTCTTCCACAACGTCGTTGTACAAAAATATTCGAGAAATGGCAGCGACTTTACGCGAGACATTAAAGCTCGCCGCGGCGAAAAATTGGAACGTTGACCCCTCAGTAATTGCAACAAAAGACGGCGTTTTGTCGGCTAATGGAAAGACCATGACTTATACCGAGCTGGCGCAACAAACCAAGGATTGGAAGACCGCTAAAACGCCTGAGTTGCGCCCCGCGTCGCAGTTCAAATACGTTGGAACGCCGCAAAAACGCTTGGATTTATTAGAAAAAATCATAGGACAGCCGATTTATGGCATTGACGTTGATTTGCCGAACATGGTCTATGGGGCCGTTTTATACGCGCCTTACATCGGTGCAACGTTGAAAAAAGCCGACGTTGGCGAAGCCAAAAAAGCGGCGAACGTTTTGGCCGTTGTGGAAGAAAAAGAGTGGATTGGCGTGGTCGCCAAAACGCGTTATGCGGCTGAAAAAGCGGTCGAAAAAATCAATGCGGAATGGGATTATCCGAAAGGATATTCGACTAAAAACGTTGTGGAAACGATAACAGTTGGCAAAGGAACGGAAGTAAACGTTCAAAAAGTCGGTGATACTGAGGGGGCCTTAAAAGACAACGATGCCAACTATTTGAGGGCCGAATACCGCACACCGCTTGGCGCACACGCGGGTCTTGAACCGAGTATTTGCGTGGCCGATGTGACGGGCGACAAGGCAATTATTTATACATCGTATCAAATTACGAACAATATGCTTGAAAACACGGCGAAAGGCTTGGGTTTGAGCAAAAGCAATGTGGACATCAGAACGCAGTTTGTCGGCGGCGGTTTTGGCCGTCGGGCAATGAAACACAACGCCGTCGAAGCGGGTAAACTCTCGCAAGCCGTTGGCAAACCCGTACACCTATTATATACGCGTCAACAAGAGTTTCAAAATGGCTATTTTCGGCCAAATACGCACCACGTACTGAGGGGCCAACTGAACGGCGCACAACTCGTGGCGATGGCCCACGAATTGGCCACGGCGGATATGGTTTTGTGGGGTTTATCGCCTTTGGCCATGACGGTTTTGGGGGCAGATTTTATTTCCGCAGGGCATGGTTCGCACATTCCTTACGCGATTCCGAACCGAAAAGCGACGATGTGGCAAGGCGAATTGCCGTTCAAAACGGGCATTTGGCGCGGCGTCGGTATGTTTGCAAACACCTTTGCCGTTGAATGTTTTATGGACGAAATGGCGCATAAAGCAGGCATTGACCCGTTGAAATTTAGGCTCGACCTCTGCAAAGACGACGATTTGTTGACACGCCGCAAGGTCGTTTTGACTAAATTGGCCGAAAAAACGGGTTGGAACAGCCCCAAAATCGAAGGCATCGGGCGCGGTATTGCGGTAGGGGAGGACAGGAAAAGCATTTCGGCTGCCGTTGCGGAAGTCAAAATTGAAGACGGCATTATCAAAGTCATTAAAATTACGCAAATCATTGACGCGGGAAAAATTGTCAATCCAAACGGCGTGCATCAGCAAGTAGAAGGTGCGACTATGATGGCGATGAGCGCAGCTTTATTCGAGGACATTCACATCGAAGACAGTCAAATTGTGGAAACAAATTACCACAATTACCGTGTGGCGACCTTAGCAAATACGCCTCAAATCGAGGTGATGATACATGAAAGCGGCGAAAAACCTTACGGCGTAGGCGAGCCGCCGATGTCGCCCGTTGCCCCCGCAATTGCAAATGCTATTTTTAATTTGACGGGGAAGCGGTTGCGGTCGTTGCCGTTGCAAGGGGCTTTGGATAATTTTAAATGATATGAAACACCTATTTTTTTATCTAAAACGCCTCAAACTAAACCTTTCGGCGCGGCAATACCTCGTTTTTTCGGCAACGCTTGTGGGCATTGCGGGAGGGATTTTAGCCGTTATTTTGAAACTCATTGTGCATGGCATTCAGGCTTTATCGCATACGACGCAATTGTTTTCACCCGCAAAACAGCCGTATTATTTGATTTTTCCGACGGTCGGTATTCTCTTGGCGGTGCTTTTTGTGAACAAAATACTGAGGGGTGACTTGGGGCGCGGCGTGGCGAATGTGTTGTTTGAAATTGCCCGAAGATCGGCGCACGTTAAGCGGCATAAAATGTATTCGCACATCGTTACGAGCGCGTTGACGGCAGGTTTTGGTGGCTCGGCGGGTTTGGAAGCACCGATTGTGGTGACGGGTTCGGCGGTCGGTTCAAATCTCGCAACGGCCCTCGGACATGCGTATAGAGAGCGGGCTTTGTTGCTCGGATGTGGGGCGGCGGCGGGCATTGCGGCGGTGTTCAACGCACCGATTGCGGGCGTTATGTTTGCGATGGAAGTTTTGTTGGCCGATGTGACGATTTCGGCGTTTATTCCTTTAATCATCTCGGCGGCTTGCGGGGCCTTGTTTTCACGCGCCGTACTGAATGAAGACAGTTTGTTCGTTTTCAAATTGCAACAGCCTTTCAATTGGTTGAACACGCCGTTTTATGTGGTTTTAGGCTTGTTTTCAGCGTTTATTTCTTTGTATTACGTCAGAATGGCCCATTCCATTTCCACTTATTTCAAAAATTCTACTTTATCTTCTTATCAAAAAGCACTTTTGGGTGGCTTGGTTTTAGCCATTTTGATAGCTTTATTTCCTTCCTTATTTGGTGAAGGCTACCCAAGTATTCGCCTTTTGGCGGACGGAAAACCCGAAATTTTACTTCAAAAAAGCATTTTATCCGACTTTTGGCGTAAAAATACTGAGGGGCCTATTTTACTTATTTTTTTAGGGGTGACGATTTTTATTAAAGCGATTGCGACTTCCGTAACGCTTGGTTCGGGCGGCAACGGCGGTAATTTTGCGCCGTCGCTGTTCGTCGGGGCTTATACGGGCTTCTTTTTTTCTCGATTGATTAATGGTTTATTTAATTTGAAATTGCCCGAATCTAATTTTACCATCGTTGGTATGGCGGGTATTTTGAGTGGCGTTATGTACGCACCTTTGACGGCTATCTTTTTGATTGCCGAGGTGGCGGGTGGCTACGATTTAATCATTCCGTTGATGATAGTTTCGACGATTTCGAGCGTTTTTGTTAGGCATTTTGAGCCAATTTCTATCGAAACCAAGGCGATGATTGAGCGCGGTGAGGTGTTTAGTCAAGACAAAGACCGCAATATTTTGTTGCTATTAAAAGCGCAAAAACTGATTGAAACGGATTTTAAAACCATCAAACCGACCGATTCGTTGGGCGAATTGATTGAAACGATAAAAGTGTCGCACCGAAATTTGTTCGCCGTTGTGAATGATAAACAACAATTTGAAGGGATTTTGACCCTTGACGATGTGCGTTCGGTGATGTTTGATGCCGATTTGTACGATAAATTATTCGTTGAAGACATTATGAAAATGCCCCCCTCAGTATTGCGGCTTACAGAAGACATGGGCGCGGTGATGAAGAAATTTGACGAAACAAACGCTTGGAATTTGCCCGTTGTGGATGAATCGGGCGTGTATGTAGGCTTTATTTCAAAGTCCGCAATTTTTTCAAATTACCGCAATCAATTGATTTCCATGAGCGGGGAATGAGTTTTGAGTTTTGTCCCTTCTGAATGACAAAAGGTTTTGAGTTAGGCGTAAACGTAGAATGACTTTTAGGTCGTTCAAGGTGTTTAATCGTACTTCTTTTGATACATGCCGCGACCTTAAAGTTGCGCCACGATTTTAATTATTAAAAAATATGAGGCGGCGTAGAGGTAAGATACTGAGAGTTTTTTTTTTGTAAATAATTTAAAACCATATATTTACATAGTTAATTAAATTCATATTTTGATAACAAATTTATTTCAAAGCACATTTTAATCTCCCTGTAAATTTAATTTTACCTTAATTCAATCTGTTACCTTCTTACATTTCGTTGTCTAAACGCTAACAAGTCAATCAGGCATACCATTCTGATACTTTATTTGCCAAATGATATTTAATTTTTACCATATTTTCTAATGACGAAATTTTAACCAAAGTCAATTTTGACGACAACCTTACATATATGTGGCGCAATTTTTTTAAACCCGAGCATATTAAGTGGCGGCAAGCTTACTGTTTCACAACGGGTGTTTACATTCACTTTTTCATCGTACTTTTTGAACCGTATCGCGGCGATAAAATTACCTATATTTGGGCATCTAGTTACGATTATGTCTGTCATCACTTTTATAATTTTGTCGATGTGGTGTTCTTTTGCGCATTGATAACCTTGGTTTTGCCAAAACGTTTTCCGACCTATTTTTTACCCGAAAATCTGTCTTTTCAACGGTTTCTTTTTTTAACGGCACTTATACCTTTGGGCATGGGAATATTTTATTTTATTGGCAACTATTACTATTTCCACTATGAAATTACCTTTTCATGGTTTTTAACTTATATGTTTAAAGTGATGGTTACGAATGCTTTTTTTGCGGGTGTTCCTTTTATTATTGTCTATTTATCCATTTTTGATTATTTTACAAACGAACAAAGTCGCAACCGAAATGAGGTATCAGAGGACATTTTTTACGATACGGAATCCGCAAAAACGGCCTTAGAGGCAGTTGCGCAAACGGCCTTAAAAATGCCGACATTCGACATTCGAACACCCCCTCAGTATCCGCATGAAATCTCCATTCAACGGCCCATCATGTTGTCTTTTACGGATAGCTCGAGTAAAAAATCGCTTGATGTGGCTTTGAATCATCTGTATTACATCACGTCGGCCCAAAATTACATTGAGATTTTTCATAAAAACAATGAAATAATTAAAAGTACATTGCTCCGTCAAAGCCTCAAAACGATTGAAGAGGAGATGATTTTATCGAGCGATTCGCCGCTTATTCGTTGCCACAAAGCTTTTATTGTCAACCGCGAAAAAGTGGTAGAACTACGTGGAACGGCTAAAACAGCGCATTTTATTTTAGAAGATATGGAGATAACGATTCCTGTTTCACGTCAAAAATACTCCGAAGTGGAAGCTCAATTTCTCAATCAATGAATATTTTGTAACGTAATTTTATTGTTTTATTATTTTTTGCGCGGCTATTCATCACTAAATTGGGTTTTTTATCCCATGAGTAGGCTGAATGTTAGAAAACCTGTTTTTAAAAGAGGCCGTTTAAAAAGAGCGTATCATATTTGCAACGTAGGAACATCAATAGAGTAATAAATAGTAATTTAGATGACTTAAAAACGAATCAAAGTATATAAATTTTTTAGCACGTTAAATTTTAGGCAGGAATGCCGTTGAGGAGGAGAGCGCAAGCTTTCCTCTTTTTTTATGTCAAATTTCGACAAATGTTACAAAATGGCCCACTGATTAGACTGATGCGACTGATCAGTGGGCCATTACAGATCTACGTTGCCGCCGAAATCCCAAATTCGCCATCCGAAATCGTTTGGCTGTCATATTTAAGTCAGAATAAAATTTGGGTGCAATTTGCTAGAAATGCGGTTTTACATTTGTGGCATAATCGAAAATCGCAAAATTTTAAAATTCAATGCTATCCAAAATTCTACTTTTTCAAATCTTCGCTTTTCAAACAGCCGTGCCTCAAAAGCACGTTGCTACGCCGCCCGACAGCACACGGCAATTGCAGTTGCAAGAACTCATCGTAACGGGCAATTACAAACCACAAGGATTAGATAAATCTGTTATTTCAACGCGCAATTTGGTGATTGGGAAACTCGCGTCGGTGGGTGTTCAAAACGTTGCCGACGTGTTGAAATACCAACCGAATATTCGTTTGCAACAAGACAATATTTTGGGAACGGGTTTGAGTATGCAAGGTATTTCGGGCGAAAACGTGAAAATTTTGTTGGATGGTGTCCCCGTTATCGGTCGTCAAGGCGGGAATATTGACTTGACGCAACTGAACATACAAAACGTTGAGCGGATTGAAGTGATTGAAGGCCCGATGTCCGTGCAATACGGCACAAACGCCCTTGCGGGAACGTTGAACATTATTACGAAAAAGAAAAAAGAAGATGGCGTGTTGCTACACTTTAATAATTATACGGAGAATATTGGCCATTTTAACCTTGGAACGGCCTTCGCTTGGCGACAAAATGGGCATACTATAAACGTGTCGGCGGGGCGCAATTTTTTCAACGGTTGGTCGGATGTGGATTCATCGCGTTTTAAAAGTTGGAAACCTAAAATTCAATATTTTGCTGATGTCAATTATCAATTCAATGTAAAAAACTTTAAATTCAGCTATTCGGGCAATTATTTCAACGAATTTATTTTGAATCGCGGACGGCCTTTGTCGCCTTATTTTGAAAATGCTTTTGATGATAAGTACACGACAAATCGCTTGTCGAATGCTTTAAATGCGTCGTTTCTGACTAGAAATCAATTATCTACAAATTTACTTATTTCTTATTCCAATTATCAACGCACTAAAAATACGTATTACCGCGACCTTGTCAATTTGAGCGAAGTTTTGACTGTAAACGGTGGCGACCAAGACACAACGCGCTTCGATTTGTTCGCTACCCGAGGCACTTTGGCCAAAACAACGGGGGGCAAAATCAACTACGAAGCAGGTTTTGACCTCAATCTTGAAACGGGCAGTGGCTTGCGGATTAAGGACAAAACGCGACAAATCGGTGATTATGCCGCTTTTTTCTCTACGGAATGGAAAATTACTGAGGGGGTAACTTTGCGACCTGGTTTACGAGCGAGTTACAATACGACTTATGCCGCGCCCGTGATTCCGAGTTTGCACCTACGTTATAGTATATCAGATAATTGGACGGCACGGGCGAGTTACGGCAGTGGTTTTCGCGCACCGAGTTTGAAGGAATTGTACTTCTTTTTTGTGGATATAAACCACAATATTCAAGGCAATCCTAATTTGAAGGCCGAACGCAGTGACAATTTTAACAGCGTTGTGAATTACAAAAAGGCCGTTGGTAGCGACCGCGTGTACAAATTTGAGGTCAGCGGTTTTTACAATGACATGCGCAACCTCATTTCCCTCGTATTACTGAGGGGGGGCGAAAATGCGTTTAGCTATGTGAATATTGACCGTTTCAAAACGTTTGGGGGGCAGTGTTTTGGCGAAGCCACGATAAAAAACTTTAATATGGGCGCAGGTGTTGGTTTTACAAGGCGCGAGAATAATTTTTCTAACCAAATTTTTAACGCTGACACGTGGGAATTTCGCGCAAACGCGACGTTGACGAATATTCTCAATTCAAAAATTGACGGGAATATTTGGTACAAGCATTCAGGGCGGCAGCCGAATTTTGTTCAGAATGAAGACGGCACAATTCAACCAAATTTCGTTGGTGCGTACAATTTAGCTGATGCAGGTTTTAGCCGTAAATTCTTCAAAAACAAATTAAATACGTCTATTGGCGTTAGGAATTTGTTCAATGTTCGGAACGTTCAAGCGCAATTATCGGGCGGCAGCGGTCATTCAAGCGGCAATAATTCGACCGCTTTGGCGACTGGACGGAGCGTATTTATGAAGGTTGATATAGCGTTTTAAATTAAGGCGTGAAATTATTTAAAAAAAAACAAAAAAAACTTCACTTAAAATTTGTTAAAATTGGGGAGACGGCTTACTTTTGTATCATATCAAACGAGATATAAAAGCAGACCTTCTGCCCTAATACTTAAATACATCCAAAAATGTCTATTTATCATTTAAGTATTAGTGTTTTGAAGGTTGGGCGGCAATTGGTCGGTTCACTGGCCGTTGCCGCTTTTTTTATGTCTAAACGGCTGATAATCAAAACATTAACGCACCAAGTTTCAACTTTTCAAAGGTTTCAAACCTTTGAAAAGTTAAATCCTACCTACTTTTTCCTATTACTTGGATTTTCTTTTTTATCACTTCAAAGTTGCATCCGCGAAGAAGAACCCGTCATTCCACATCTTGTGGGCAACGTGGTTTCGCGTAGCATTGCTATGTCGTCTGATTATCGGTCGCAAGTTTTTTACAACCTTGAAAAAGACAGCGTTATTGGCCGCAATTTGAAAACGGATTGGGACATGGCTTTTGATGTGCAAGATGCTGAGGGGGGCAAAATTTATTTGAACCAAGCAAAATATATGCACGCTTGGCGAACCGATCAATTGGAGTTGGAACAGTTGAGAGACACGGCAGGTTTTTTCAAAAATGCCCGTTGGGATGCTGCTAACAATCCCGATACGATGGGGATTGGGCCATCAAAAGGCTTGGCAAATGCGTTCTGGATTGACCGTGGATTCAATGAATTTGGCGACCCGTTGGATTTTGTGCGTTTTAAAATTGTTTTGGTGACGCGGGAAAAATACGTTTTTAAAATCTTCCGCCAAGGTGCGCCAAATTCAGAACAGTATGAAATTCAGCGAGATACGAATTACAATCGTGTCTATTTCTCTTTTGCAACCAACAAAGCCGTCAAAGTTGAGCCGAAAAAAACGGATTGGGATTTACAATTTACGCAATACATGCACACCTTCCGCGACCCTTACACGCCGTATTTAGTGGTGGGTGTTTTGTTGAACCCCCTCAGTACGCAAGCCGTTGCGGACTCAACGGTAGCCTTTGAAAAAATTGACAGAACGGTGGCACAAAATTTTAAACTGAGTAATAAATCAGATGTTATTGGCTATGGTTGGAAAGTATTTACAGGTAATATTTTTAAGGTGCAATTGCAATATAATTATATCGTACAAAATCAGAAAGATATGTTGTTTAAAATGCGTTTCGTTGATTTTTACGACAACCGTGGGACAAAAGGAACACCTAAATTTGAGTTTCAACGACTTTAAATTAATGATTAATGATTAATGATTAATGATTAATGATTAATGATTAATGATTAATAGGAAACAAAATTTTATATTTTTTTTAATTTTTAGAACATCTTTTTATTCTGAATTTCTAAGGAATGCGAAATAAATAAAAGCGTATTTTCATACACACTGTTTTTCGCTGCGCGAAAAAGGCGTGCGTGGAGAAAATCTATCGGAGGCAGCTT
>JAYSRS010000529.1:0-3345 GCA_043720935.1 Saprospiraceae bacterium | reverse complement strand
TAAAAAACGAACATAAAATTTTTAATAATTATATGAATTGTAAATTAAATAATTCAAGGTTCATAACTCATTGATTATCAAGTAATAAAAACTCTAATATTAAAAAAGCCGTTTTGCACACGCAAAACGGCTTTTTAAATATGTAAATGACTTCAAACACTAACTATTTATCTCTATTTACGCCATCACCGCGTCAAATTGCAGCTTCGCTAAACCCGCGTAAATACCGTTTTCCTTTTCGTAGAGTTCGTCATGCGTGCCTTGTTCGACGATTTTGCCGCCATCCAAAACGTAAATTTTGTCCACTTCTCTGATTGTCGCCAAACGGTGAGCGATAATAATGCTTGTGCGGCCTTCCATCAGAATATTGAGCGCATCTTGTACTACTTTTTCGCTTTCCGCATCAAGGCTTGATGTGGCTTCATCGAGCAATAAAATGCTTGGATTTCTTAGAATTGCTCGTGCAATAGCAATGCGTTGACGTTGGCCACCGCTTAGTTTAATACCACGTTCGCCCACAATCGTCGCCAAACCTTCAGGAAATTGACTGATAAACTCCCAACTGTTGGAGAGTTTAGCCGCTTCAATGACTTCGGCATCCGTTGCGTCGGGCTTGCCATAAAGAATATTTTCACGGATTGTACCGCCAAAAAGTAGGACTTCTTGGGGAACAAGGGCGAGATTTTGACGATAATCGCTAATGTCATAATCTTGCATCGGTTTACCGTCCACTAAAATAGACCCCTCAGTAGCTTGATGAAAACGCAAAACCAATTGCATAATTGTTGATTTTCCTGCACCCGATGTACCCACAAGCGCAATCTTCTGACCCGATTTGATGCTCAAATTGACACCCCTCAGTACCTCTACGTCTTCACGGGTGGGATAACGAAAATGAATGTTTTTGAACTCAATATTGCCCGATAGACGCTTGGCGGGTTGCAAAGGCTCGTTTTTAACATCCACTTCCGATGGGCGATTTAAGATTTCACGCACCCGTTCGGTTGCCCCAATACTACCCATAAGTTCGGGATAGAAACTACCCAAAGCAGCAATCGCCCCACCGATTGTAGCTGTATAACTGACGAATTGAATCAAACCACCCGCCGTCATTTCACCCGTTCCGACCATCATTGCGCCTTGCCATATAATGAAAAACAACGCGCCGAACAGAACTGTAATAATAAACGTCGCAAACAACGCCCGACGACTTGCAAACTTCATGGATACTTTGACCACTTTATCGTTCACGTTGCCATAACGCCGTAATTCAAACCATTCGTTCGTAAAAGCCTTCACAGCGTTGATGGATTGGATGGTTTCGTTCAAAATTGTGTTCGTTTCGGCCACTTCGTCTTGACGTTCCTTGGACAATTTGCGAATATATTTGCCAAAAAATATCGCCCCAATAACAATCACGGGGAAGGTCGCAATCATAATCAAGGCCAGTTTTTGAGCCGTGTAAGCCAAAAACGCAATGCCAGTAATCAAAACAACGATTTGTCGGATAAATTCGGCGAGCGTTATACTAAACGTATTGTACAACTTTTCGGTGTCCGCCGTTACGCGACTAACGAGTTCGCCGACGCGGCTTTGTTCAAAAAAACTGACGGGCAGCGACATCATTTTGCGGTACAAAGCCAATCGTAAATCAGCTAATCCGCTTTCACTTACACGGGCGAAGAGCATCACACGGGCATAAGACATGACGCCTTGAAGAATAAACAAAACGAATAACATAATTTTAATGTCATTCATCTGCCAGCCGTGTTTGGATTTGTTTTGCATAATGTCCACCATTTCGCCTGGGAGATAGAGGAACAACATAAACGTCAAACTGGATAGAAATATAATCACTAAACCCAATATAAACGACCACCGATAAGGGCGGATAAATTCAAACATCTTCAAGCCTTCGCGGAAACTTTCGCGGGAGAGTTTGACCTTCGGGGCATCATCGTTGTTGCCCCATCTGCTTTTTGCCATAAAAAAATAATGATAAGTTATAAATGATTAAGTGATGAATCACACATTCCGTATTGTAAAAAACCTTCTAACGCAAGGTAAACAACCGATGCGCTAGAAGGTTTGACGAATGAGTTTTAAGAAAATTGAGTGTCGCGTGGTTTTATTTAAAATATCAAAACAAAATGCCCCCCCTCAGTATCCAACGCTGATACCTAACTGTGTAGCGATTTTCGGCCCATTCGTTGCTATTCCGTACTGCACTTGCTGAAAACGTGCGCCAATTTCTGCAAAAAAATTGTACCGTGCCGACGCGCCAAACCGCAACCCTATTGTCGGTTGCAACATCAGCCCGCCGCCTCGTTTTGTAATCAAAGTATTGTCTTTTTGCTTAGTCGGATGCCCATAACCTGCGGCAAATGTAAAATATTCGGCCACATTGCGTTTGCTCAAATAGCCACGCGCTTCGCCAAAAACGGACATGACTGCCGCGTTGCCGTCTTTCAAATAATACGCATCGTAGCCTATGCCACAGCCAAAACCAATTTGTCGGCGCAACAAATAACCCGCCGTCGCTTGCAAACCGACGCCCGTGTGCGTACCCGCACCACCGCTATTTCGGCCAAAACTCACCGCATAAACCGCCGAAGCATAAAAACCATGTTCTTTGAAATCGTAAGGTTTAGCTGCTCGTGGCGCGTCTATAATAGCTGTTTTTGGCTTCGCCATAACAACTTTTTTGATAAATTCGGGTTTACAACGCATCGTCTGACCACTCGCTACTTGGATTTGAAGCGTATCATTTGGCGCGTAATAAAGGATTTTCCCGTAGATTCGGCTACCGTTTTTCAGTAATACGTAGTCTTCAAAACCTTCACTCGACGTGGTGGTTTGAGCGATAAGGGCGTTTGCAAAAAGCAATAGCAAGAAGGCAATAAATGGTTTCATGATGAATTGATTTTTTACTTCGGACATTCGCCCTCTTTGAAATCCGTAATGTTGTGGCAACGTGCTGCACATTCGTTTGAATACGTTTTGCCATTACAACCGCAAACGGGTTTGTAAATTTCGGCGCACATACAATCGGCTTTGATGGGTCTTTCGACGCACGTACCTGATGCTGTCTTTTTGCACGTCGCAGCCGTCAAAAGCAGCGCGATACTGAGGGGGGTAAAAAAAGCGATAAATTTTTTCATAAAAACAATGTAATGATGAACGATGAATAATAAGTAATGAATAAACGTTCAAATGTACAATCGAAAGCCAATAATTCATCTTTTATCGTTCACCATTTATCATTAGGAACGTTAAGTAAATAAAAGCGTATTTTACTGGCTCTTTCTCGCTGCGCTCGAAAATCGCCATCTGAAGGATTTTTTA
>JAYSRS010000528.1:0-9545 GCA_043720935.1 Saprospiraceae bacterium | reverse complement strand
GTATAAATCATTTAGAAATGTATTCAAAAAAAAGGGGGAACATTCAAAAAGGCGGCTTAACAAGCCAGTTTGAAACCCGCGTTAGGTTGATAATCAATTAGTTGCGGCTAAAATTTAATTCTGAAAATATATAAAACGCACTACTCAGTATTTTTGGAAAATTAGCACTTCTTGAAGCCTTAAAAGTGTTTAAAAAATCTAAATAATTGATAATCAAACCTCTGTGTCCTCTGTGAACTCTGTGTGAAACCCAAAACTCAAAACCCAAAACCCAAACTATGGCAACAGAAGTAACTTTTCCGCATCCGACCGTCGGTTTTCACTTTGCGGTGACGTTCAACGGCTTAAAAGAGGATGGTATTGATGCCCGTTTTCAGTCTGTTTCGGGCTTAGATGTTCGATTGGACACCGAAGAAATCAAGGAAGGCGGTGAAAATCGCTTCACGCACATCGTGCCTACGCGTCGAAAATACGCTGATTTGACGCTCAAACGCGGCCTTTTGTCGCCCGCCGCAGGGTCGGCGATAACGGATTGGTGCGTAAAGGCTTTTGAAGAAATGAAAGTCATACCCATCAATTTGGGGGTGCATTTGCTCGACGAACAACATCAAATTTTAATGAGTTGGGACGTGCGGCACGTGCGGCCCAAGAGTTGGAAAGTGGCCGAATTTAACGCCGAACGCGGCGAAATTTTGATAGAAACAATCGAAATGAGTTACAATAGTTTTTCATTCAAAGCGGCAGAGAGTGCAGTAAAAGGCAAGTTGGATATTAAAAAACCAAATTCGTAAAAATTATAAATCAATGAAAATTCGCGTAATCTGTGGAAAAACAAACGAATTAATCGGTTAACTATCGTATTGCGGCGTAGCTGCAAAATCTCGGTAATATCAAATAAACCACCATTTTTTTTACGCGGTGTAACCGCGAAACCGCTTGTTTTGCGGTTACACCGCATTTAAAATCGTGTATTCGTGCGTTATATTACCGAGATTTTGCAGCTACGCCGCAATACGATAAATAACCGATTAATCCGAAAATAAAAAACAAAATCATGCCCATTGAAATCAGAGAATTAGTCATAAAAGCGACCGTTGGCAACGTTGAAATGGCTCCAAACGGTAGAAATACTGAGGGGTCTAACGGCGGCAATGCGGCGGCGTCTGACGCACTTATCACCATTTGCGTTGAAAAAGTTTTAGAAATTTTGAAAGAAAAAGCGGAAAGATGAGCCTTAGCAAAGTCAGAATAGAAGCCCGAGACGATAAAAAAATGCAAGGGAAGGTCAAAAAAACCTTTGAATTGCCCGTCAATCCAGAGACTTATACTCAAAATTACAAAGTTGAGTACAATTCTGAACAAGGTCACGGCGGTCAAGGAACGGATGCGCGTTTCAAATCAACTGCCCCTGAAGAGTTGCGGCTCGACTTTTTTTTTGATGAAACGCACACGATTGAGGGTTATGGCAATGAGAAAAAATATAAGGACTCGACTTACAAAAATGTGCAGGATGAATTGAAAGATTTTTTAGATACAGTTTACAATATGGAAGGCGAAATTCACCGTCCGCGTTTTTTGCAATTGACTTGGGGAACGCTTAAATTTAGTTGCATTTTAAAAAATCTCGACCTCAATTATACGCTTTTTAAGTCGGACGGAACGCCTTTGCGGATAAAAATCGCGGCTACTTTTCTGAATTACATCGCACAAGAAGAACGCGTGGCAAGAGAACGTAAAAAGTCGCCCGATTTGACCCGCATCCGCAATGCACAACAAGGAGAACGCTTGGATTTGATGGTTTCGGAGGTCTATAATACCCCTCAGTATGTTCTTCAAATTGCGAAAGCCAATAATTTGTCGAGCATTCGCCAGCTTAAAGAAGGGCAAGAGTTGTATTTTCCACCATTGGATAAAAAAGAGAATTAATTTTCTTAACACATAGGCAGATAGGACACATAGTTTTTTTGTCATTCAGAAGGAATCTCTATTTTCTAAAATGTACACAATAGAGATTCCTTCTGAATGACAAAAAATGATATGGCCATGTACTGCATAAAAAAAAAGTATGCCTAGCACGCGAACCGTACCGAATGAGTCCCGTCACGACTTGATAACGTTCGACATTTTGTCGGAAGGGCAGGCCATAAATAGCGGTTATCAAGTATTATCGCTGTCGGTGTCAAAGGAAATTAACCGCATTCCAACGGCCAAAATCGTGTTTATTGACGGTGACGCGTCCGAAGAAAAATTTGAAATAAGTGATACGAGCGACTTTATTCCCGGGAAAAAGATTCAAATAAAATTGGGTCGAGACAGCAGTAATACGACCGTTTTCAAGGGAATTGTGACCAAACACGCCATAAAAATCAGAGGAAATGGCGCGTCAATGCTGATTGTGGAATGTAAAGACGAGGCCGTAAAAATGACGATAGGGCGACATTCCAAGTATTTTGAACAAATGAAAGACAGTGATGCGATTGAACAATTGATTGGCGATTATGGCCTCAATAAAGACGTCGAAGCAACGCCTTTGAAGCACCGACAATTGGTACAACACCATGTTTCAGACTGGGATTTTATGCTCCTTCGAGCTGATGCAAACGGCAAATTAGTGGTTGTGAATGACGGTAAAATCAGTGTTAAAAAGCCCGACACCGCTGCTTCGTCGGTTCTAACTTTGGGTTATGGCAGCACGATTTACGAATTTGAGGCCGAAATTGACGCCCGAACGCAATGGCAAGCCGTCAAATCTAGGTCATGGGATTATACGAATCAAACGACCGTTGAGGCGGAATCAAGCAGCAGTTCGGTAACGGAATTAGGCAATATTTCAGGGTCAAGTATCGCTCAAAAAACGGCCCCTCAGTATCTGGAGATGATGCACAGCGGCAAAGTGCAACAAGAAGAATTGCAAGCATTGAGCAACGCATTAATGCAACGCAGCCGATTGAGCAAGGTGCGGGGGCGCGTCAAATTCTTAGGTTCTTCATTGGTCAATGTCGCGCAAATGATTGATTTACAAGGTGTTGGCGACCGATTCAACGGCAAGGCGTTTGTCGTGGGTGTGTATCATGAAGTCGAAAATGGGACATGGTTCACGCATTGTCAGTTTGGTTTATCGCCCGAACGGTATGCGGTTGAGACGTCGAATATTGAGGACGCACCTGCAAGCGGTTTGGCGGCGGGTGTGCAAGGTTTGCAAATTGGCGTCGTCGTTCAGTTGGAACAAGACCCCGAAGGCGAAGACCGAATTTTAGTGCGTTTGCCGACGCTCGACGCGAATAATCAAGGGATTTGGATGCGCGTGGCGAGCCTTGATGCGGGAAACGGACGCGGTGCGTTTTTTAGACCCGAAATCGGCGACGAAGTGATTGTCGGTTTTATCAACGGCGACCCGCGTGACGGTGTTGTTTTGGGGATGTTGCACAGCAGTAAAAACCCCGCACCGATTGTCGTCAAAGATACAAATCACGAAAAGGGATTCACAACACGGAGCAAAATGCACATCGCTTTTGACGACGAAAAAAAGCGAATTAGCATTGATACACCCTCAAAAAACAGTATTGTGATTGATGAATCTGAAAAAAGTATTGTGATTACTGACCAAAACAACAACACGATAAAAATGACGACTTCGGGTATCGATATTAAAAGCCCTAAAAATATTACGGTGGATGCAGGGATGGTTTTGACCTTGAAAGGTGGGCAATCGGTGGAAATTAGCGCGCCGCAAATCGCCGTCAAAGCGGATGCAAGTGTAGAAATTAAAGGAGCGATGGCGAAGATGGCGGCTTCGGGAATTGCGGAGATTTCGGGGTCGTTGGTGAAGATAAATTGATGTTTCTAGCGTAAAATACTGAGGGGTCTATATTTAAAAACCTAACGCGGGTTTGAAACCCGCGTTAGGTTAATTCATTGACAATCAAACAATTACGTGCTTTTTAATTTTTAACTTTTAATTTAAAAAATGCCACCAGCCGCTAGAATTGCTGATATGCACACCTGTCCGATGTTCACAGGCCCCGTTCCACACGTAGGCGGCCCCGTCGTTGGGCCAAGTACGCCGACGGTGATGATTGGCGGAATGCCCGCCGCCGTTGTGGGCGATTTGTGCATATGCGTAGGGCCGCCTGATAACATCGTAAAAGGGTCGGCAACGGTCTTGATTGGCGGAAAACCCGCCGTCAGAATGGGCGATATCACGGCACACGGCGGCGTGATTGTGCAAGGTTTTGCGACTGTTATGATTGGTGGGTAAAAAAATTAGAAAATGCAAAACAGACAAGACATTATCGGCATCGGTTGGGCTTTTCCACCGCGATTTGACCGCGCAGCTGCTGCGCCCGTCATGGTATCGGACAATGTGGACATTCAAGAAAGTCTCCATATTTTATTGTCAACGAGCCTAGGGGAACGCGTGATGCAGCCCGAATTTGGCTGTAATTTGGCCGATTATCAGTTTGAAGCGGTCAATACAACGTTTTTAACACAATTGAAAAGCATCATCGAACGGTCAATTTTGTACTATGAGCCGCGTATTGTATTAGACAAATTAGATATTACAGAAGCCGATAGTTTTGATTTGATTCAAGGCACATTGCGTATTTTTTTAGAATACACCGTGAGTGGAACAAACTCACGTTTCAACCTCGTGTACGACTTGTACTTGCGCGAGGCCGATAACAATCCAATTTTGAAACCCGTTTTGTCGAACCAAAATTAAGCCCGAAACCGCGTGAGTGAAGCATTTAACAGCATACATCCGTTAAGCGATGAATCGGGCATGAGCCAACGGCGGCGGCTGATGTCGGCACTCGACGCGACGCAAAATCGCCTTGATGCGCGGGATTTGGCCGATATACTCGTCTATATCCACCCCTTTTCAAAGCAAGTTAACTTCTACGATTTCTCGCTCGAAGTCAGTAATTGGTCGGTTTTCTTTGAAAAAAGCGCACCGTTTATTTTGGCGCGTTTGGCGCGTCAAAATACTGAGGGGGTCATTTCCGAGTTTCAACAATACAATTTCCTTGTAAAAAACGACCCGACACCTGCTAATTTTCAATTGCTTTTGGATTTTACTTACCGCACGACGCTTTTAGACGTGGCGGCTTTGTATGCTGATACTAAAAGTGTTCGCGGTTTTCAAACGGTATTGGAACAGGAACTTAGCAGCCACGAAATGACGGACGCGCTTCGGCAATTTATCGGCATTGCGAACGCCGCGCAACATTGGTTGTGTGGTACTAAAAAAGACTTTTATTTCCTGACCGAAGACCCCGTTTGGCAGTTAGATATTACGGATATTTTTGCTCAAAATAGTTTGGTATCAAGTGACAAAGGCCCCTCAGTAGTGGATACAAAAGGGAGTCAAAAACAATCAATTTTGGCTTGGCAGCGTGGACTTGAATCCTATTTTGAATACTTCTCATTGGTTTTAAATCGCCTGTCGGAAGCTGCTGAAACGCATTTAAACGAGAGTTTGTACCCACTTGAAACGGCATTTAAGGAACGACATGAGCCACATTTAGGGCTGTTGTTTGCGTTTTTGGAACTATTTAAACATCTAAAAGGGCAACTTAACACATTGGCTGCCAAGCATTTAGATTTTTATTTTCGACAAGTGCTTAAAATTCAATCGCGCCAAGCGATTCCCGACGCTGTGCATTTGGTTTTGGAAACGCAGAAGCACGTTCAGCAACAATTGTTGAAACGCGGCATCGAATTTCGAGATGGCAAAGATGCCAAAGGACAAGACATTTTATTTAGTCTCGACGACGAAATTATCGTCAACAAAGCCCAAATAAAAAGCCTTAAAACGCTTTTTATCAAAAAAAATCGGTCTTATACTGAGAGGGTCTTCGGCGCACCTGTAGCGAATTCCGTGGACGGAAAAGGCATGGATTTTAAAGACCCCATGTCTAAAAATTGGGCAACTTTGGGCAGTCAAAAAAGCAAATTAGTATCGAAAATCGGCAATGAAACCCTTGAAGCGACGGACAATCCGTTGGCGCGTTTGGGCTTTATTTTGGCGTCGCCTGTGCTGTTTTTGCAAGAAGGAACGCGGACAATAACGATTGATTTAACACTCGCTAATCTGCCATCGGATTGGCATTTGTCAAACATCTTTCTGCTCAACGGTCAACTGCCTTTTAAGATTTATTTAAGCGGAGAAAAAGAATGGATTAATGTAAAAACATACTCGTTAATCGCTGATAATGAATTGCTTACAATCATCATTACACTCGACGCAACCGTTGCGCCGATTGTCCATTTCAATGCCGAAAACTTAAAAGAAAATTACAATACCACCCAACCTTTGGTTAAAATCGAAATTGACCAAAACGCTAAAATAGTGCTTAATACTGAGGGGGTATCTCCGTCGAATTGTTGTGCTGAAAGGCTTGTTTCAACGGACGCAGTTGAGGTATCGGCGTATCATTTTTTGAAAAATGTGCAACTGATAGGTACTAAAATTACCGTTCAAGTTTGTGGTATCAAAAAAAATATTATTGTACAAAACGATGAAAATGTGCAAGATGTGAATGGGTTAATGTACCCATTTGGCACAAGACCCGAAATACCCGATTTTAGCGTTGTAAACGGTTATGTGGCGGGTACGCGGGACGGCTCGAATTTTTACATTGGCAGCAAAGAGATTTTCTTGAAAAAATGGCAACAAGTTAAGATTCGCTTGAATTGGAAGGACAAACCGACCGATTTTGAGAATTATTACGGGGCTTATTTGCAACGACCGCCTTATCCGACGAACGTGGCAGTCAACGATTTTAGGACTTTTGGCCTTGATGTCAACGCCTTCAAATTCAACACGGCCTATTTATCAAAAGGAAATTGGCTCAAAGAAACGACGGATAAAACCCTATTTCAGACGATGCCGACGACTGAAAATGATGCTGTGAAATGCACTGAAACGACGGGGATGTTTGAACAACAATTGATTTTGACGCCGCATTCGGAACTAAAACCCATAAATCACAACGATTTGACGCCGCCGTTGACTAGGTTAGAGGCGCACACCCGCGACGCATTTGTGCGCTTAACCCTTAAAAATCAAGATTTTTTACATAAGGATTATCCATTTGTGTTAGCACGGCAAATGATGGCCTTCGGACGCCTGCCAAACGACACCGTGACGGGTGCGGTGTACATGGTGGACGATGTGCCACAGGTGATTAATTTTTTTCAACTGTTGGAAGACATCAGAAACCTAGCAACAAGAACGGGATTGATGAACAGCGTTCCTGCGGATGTGGCCGCGTTTATGAAAAAAATAAATGATATTATCAGCCGCAATCTGACGGGAAAAAGCGATTGGGAGAAAAAATTGACGGCTATAAAAGCCTTGTTCGACGGTGCGACGGATGATACAATTCAACAAGATATTGCCGTCTTTTTTCAAGACATAGACAACATCATTACGAGCGTTAACAACAGTCAAGCGGCTTCCGAAATTAAATTTAATCAGATAAAAACGCTGTTTGCAGGGACAACGGACGAGACGATTCAGCAGAATTTGAGCGATTTTTTAAAGACAATTACCGATATTATTGCAAGTGGTGACACACCGACGGTGAAATTTGGTAAAATTAAAACGGAGTTTGACGGCCCGAAAGACGAAAATCTGAAACTTAATTTAGCAGATTTTTTCAAACAGATTACTGATACCATCAATGCGAATATGACGAGTAAATCGGCTTTTGAAATAAAATTAGACGCCATAAAAGCCTTGTTTGCGGGTCAGAGAGATGATAAAATCAAAAGCGATATCAAAGGCTTTTTTAAGCAAATTACGGATATTATTGATGCCAACATCGTCAATGAAGACCCAAATAAAGTCAAATTTAATGAGATAAAAACGGCATTTGATACCGACGAAGCAGATAGAGTTGACCCAAATAAGCAAAGCATTACAGAAAAAGTGGAGGCACTTGCTCAATTTGCAAAAGACCAAAGAGCTATTTTGAACAGAGTGAGTGGCGTGGGTGCAAAAAAAGCCCTCATTCCCAACGAACCGTGGACGCCGATTATCAAAAATATCGCCCTCGACTACGCAGCCGAAGCGGAGAAGGAAGATATTACATTTATTCACCTCTACCCTTTCGAGGCAACGTACAAAAAAGAAGTTATTTTATCGGTAGAAAAATCTGAAAAAAAGGCATTACCAAAGGCCACACTTCTACCGCAATTTGACGCCGAAGGAACGCTTTTTATGGGTTTTGAGCAGCTTGAACCGAGCCAAAATGTCCAAATTCTCTTTCAACTCGCCGAAGCGACTGCCGATACTGAGGGGGGACGTGCCACTGTAAAATGGGGCTATTTGTCGAACAAAAACGACTGGAAACCACTCCGAACGGGCTTTGAAATTTTGGCTGACGCAACGAACGGACTAACCGCTTCGGGCATTCTGAAATTAGCGATTCCAGAAGATATTGGCCAAAATATTGGTGGGCAAAATGTTGATAATCAAGTAATTACGCAAATGCCATCGGGTCAATCGTGGCTCAAAGCATCGGCAACGGACAACACCCGCGCTGTTTGTGAAATCCTCGGCATTTTTACACAAGCCGTGCGCGCAACGGCTCGAATTAGGGAGGGGTCGGACACAGTGCGTTTAGACACGCCGCTTGCTGCCGAAAGCGTTGCCAAACTCGCTGTTGCGGATGCGGCGATTAAGCAAGTTGTGCAGCCTTTTGACTCGTTCGGCGGTCGGATGGAGGAAACGGGCAATACGTTTTACCTACGCGTGAGCGAGCGACTGCGGCACAAAGGCCGTGCTGCCATGCCTTTTGATTACGAACGGATATTGTTGGAAGCCTTCCCTGACATCTACAAAGTTAAGTGCATTCCCCACAGCCTCGCCTTGCCCGCGAACGAATTTCAAGTGGATTTGCCCAAAGCAGCAGGTTTCGTGACGCTTGCCGTGATACCCGATTTGATGCGTTTGAAATCGGGCAATTTGACAGAACCACGCGTCGCTTTGCACCTTTTAGACCAAATAACAGCGTTTTTAAAGAAAAAAAGCAGCCCTTTTGCACGGCTCAAAGTGGTCAATCCACGCTACGAAAAAGTGAACATTGGCTTCAAACTCAAATTGAAAAAGGGTAAAGACGCAACGTTTTATCAGCAACAATTAAAAGCAGAATTGCGCCTGTTTTTAGCCCCGTGGTCGGTTGGCGATTCGGATAAATTGTCGTTTGGACAACCGATTTATTATTCAGATATTTTGACATTTATTGACCAACGAGAATATGTGGATTATGTGAAATGTTTGAAGGTGAAATTAGCAGAAGAAAAGCCGCGTTGTCCAACAAGAAATATTGAAATAGACCCCTCAGTATTCCTACTGAATGACAAATTCCTACTGAATGACAAAAGGATGGGTATTTTGACACCAGAAACGGACATTTTAAGGCCATTAACGCCGCGTTCAGTGCTTATTGCGGGAGAGATTACAATTGATATTTTACCAAGTACTTGCGATTGATGGGTTGTAATTTCCACCTTATTTTTGTCATTCAGAAGGAATC
>JAYSRS010000527.1:0-3354 GCA_043720935.1 Saprospiraceae bacterium | reverse complement strand
GTATTACCGAGATTGTGCAGCTACGCCGCAGTCAGACATTTTAATATAACGTATCAACGCTCGACTCTAAAGGACTTGGTACTGCGTAACATCAGTGACTTATTAACGCTCGACTTTATCGGGCTTGCGTAACATCAGTAACTGATTGTCAACACGTCAAAATGGTAAAATACTGAGGGGGTAAGTTTTGAGTTTTGAGTTTTGAGTTTTGAGTTTTGAGTTTTGAGTTGGCGTAACTCAAAACTCAAAACCCAAAACTCAAAACTTAAATCCGTAAGTGATTGACGGAATAATCGGAAACAACGATACCTGTCTGAAAACGGGTTGTGATACGACCGTTCCATCGGGTTTCGTTACGTCGTTTGTATCGTGATAAATAAAAACGGGATTCGCCCGACTGTAGGCATTGTACGCCCCGATGCTCCACTTGCGCGTAAAGTATTTTTTCTTCTTGGTAAACTCAAAATTCACGTCCAAACGGTGATAAGCGGGCATTCTGTACGCATTTTTCTCACCTAAACTTGGCACTTCGACGAGTTGTCGCGGGTCGTTATTGTTGTTGTTATTGCGGTTGGTATTGCGCACAATCAACGGAAAATTATTGGTTGACAAGGTAATAGAATTGCCCGTTCCAAACAGCCAAGAGCCTGTCAAAGAGAAATTTTTACTGAATTCATGCGATAAAACGACGCTTATGTCGTGTCGGCGGTCGTATTTGTAAGGAAACTCGATGCCCGAATTGATGGCGTCAAACTGACGGAAATTCCAAGATAGCGTATAACCAATCCATCCCGTTGTTTTACCTTCTTTTTTCTGAACAAAAAACTCTAAGCCGTAAGCCTTGCCCTTGCCTTGAACGATTTTATCTTCCCACGCGCTTTGTGTTCCTAGAAAATTCGCGCCTTCGCGGTACGAAATCACGTTTTGCATGAGTTTGTAATAGGCTTCAACGCTAAATTCGTAGTCATTTTTAATTGTTTTAGCCGTACCAATCGCTATTTGTTGCGATTGTTGCGGTACGATTCTAGCCGTTGAAGGCACCCACAAATCAGTCGGTAAACCAATGCTTTCGTTTGTCAACAAGTTAATATATTGCTGCATCGTGGCGTAAGAGGCTTTAATCGCCCAATCGTTTTTCAACAAATAATTGGCACTCAAACGTGGTTGAACGGAGCTATACGTCGTGCCTTCAACATTGAAAGCTGACGCGTGAATCCCGCCATTGAGTTTCAACGCGCCCAAGGTGATTTCATCTTCGGCATAGACCCACGATTCCAAAGATTTTGTAACGACGCTGCCAACGGTTGTGTCGAGCGTCCCGAGCCTGTCTTGCAACTCAAATTGCAAAACACCGGGCGTGTAAATATGTTCCGTCGCGCCGAGACCAAAACGAACGCGGTGCTTCGGATTAGGAACGTAATCGAAGTCCGTTCTAGCACCTAAATCTTTAATTCCTGAATTGTAAACCGATTTACGCGCCGTCGTAACAGCATCGCGTAAGGCTTCGCTCGAATTGTTGGTACTGAACCCGTAACGACTTGAAATCAACGTCGTGTTGGCAAATAACTTATTGGAAATCAACCAGTTCCAACGAAAATTGGTCGTCAAATTGCCCCAATTAAGGCCACTCGACGAGGTGCTGTAATTGCCCGTCGTGGCATCCGTGCGGGTATTGCCGAGTTTGAACACATCCGAACCATTGTAAGCACTCAAATACAAACGGTGTTTGTCGTTGATTTTCCAATTGATTTTAGCATTCAAATCGTAGAAAAAAAGGTCAATACTTGATGATTCAGTCGTGTTCGCCGTTGTTGCACCGCCGCCTGGGCCACCGCCTCTACCAGCAGACTGCCTAGCCGCGCCGTAAAAAGGCTTCAAAAGTGCATCAATATACGTCCGACGCGCCGACACCATAAACGAAATTTTATCCTTCAAAATAGGGCCTTCAAGAGTCAAACGGGAGGCAATGATACCGATGCCGCCTTCGCCATGAAACGCTTTCATATTGCCTTCTTTCATGTCAATCTCAATGATTGACGACAAACGGCCACCATAACGCGCAGGAAAACCGCCTTTGGTAAGCGTGACATTTTTAACGGCATCACCATTGAAAACGGAGAAAAAACCGCCCAAATGTGCCGCATTGTAAACGGGTGTACCGTCCAACAAAATTAAATTTTGGTCGGGACTACCGCCACGCACGTAGAGGCCGCTCGTACCTTCCGTACCGCCTTGAACGCCTGGGAGCAATTGTAAGGCTTTTAATACGTCAACCTCACCGAGAAGCGCGGGAATCTTCTTGATTTGCTCAATTGGCACGACAACTTGCGACATTTGAACGCGGTTTTCGATGCGATTTTGCTTTTTTGCGGAGATTTCGACGACTTGAATGTCATCCGCTTCGGCGAGTTTGAAGGTAATCACCGTATCGCGGCGCAACTTAAAATTCAATTGCTGTTGCTTGTAACCGACGTAAGAAGCCGTCAATTCGACCGCTCCTGCGGGAAGCGTGAGGGAGTAAAACCCATAAGTGTTTGAGACGACACCTGACTTAGATTTGGCATCTAACAAAGCCGCCGAAATGAGTTTTTCGCTCGATTTGGCGTCCTCAAAATAACCGCTAATGGTGAATGTTCGTTGGCCAAAAACCGTTGTGGTAAAAAGGAGCGTGAACAAAAAGAGGTAATGCTTTAATTTCATACAGATTAAATGTTGAGTTTTGTTCTTTTCAAAAAGAACAAAACATGAAAAATACTGAGGGGGTAGGTTTTATTTCTTCGAATATCAAATAGTTTAATTACGGAATTATCGGCTTTATGTCGCAAAATACTGAGGGGGTATCAGATTTAGGAAATTTTGCAAATTTCCTAAATCTTTTGCCAATATTTTGCCAATATTTTGCCAATATTTTGCCACAAAAATGCCTTTTTTTACTCAAAAATTAATTTGCGACATAAAACCGATAATTCCGTTTAATTATTTGTCGTGCAGAAGGAACAAAACCTATTTTACACTTAATACATTGCCATTTGAGTATCAGTTGCCTTGATACTCATTTTTTAAATTTTGCTCCTTTTGAATGAAAATACGTAACTCATTTATCATTCAGTAGGCATAAAACTTAGAAAATCCCCCCCTCAGTAGTGCGTTTTATATATTTTCAGAAAAACCTAACGCGGGTTTCAAACTGGCGTTAGGTTGATAATCAATAACTTACGACATTTCTAAATTCTAAAAATATATAAAACACACTACTCAGTATTTTGCATAAAAAAGCCTTGAAAACGTCGTTTTCAAGGCTTTTTTATGCAAAATACTGAGTAGTGTGTTTTATATATTTTTATAATTTAGAAA
>JAYSRS010000526.1:0-3363 GCA_043720935.1 Saprospiraceae bacterium | reverse complement strand
TATCACTTATCACTTATCACTTATCACTTATCACTTATCACTTATCACTTATCACTTATCACTTATCACTTATCACTTTTCACTTCTCACTTAGAACAAACGGCTAAATTTCAACAAAAAGGCGTTGCGATAGAAGACATTTTTTGTCGGTTTTGTCGCATCGCCATCCGTAAATACTTGAATATCGTCGTCGTAAAACCAATCCGTTTTGAAGTTCAACGAAATATTTTTCGACACCATGACATCAATCGAATGGTACCACTCCACGTCAATATTTTTCGGATTACGCAAGTAGTTGCTGTACAAATCAAGCGTTGTGGTGTAAATTAGCTTGTCGTTAAAGAACTTATTGCCGTAATCAACCCGCAATTCAGAGCCGATTTGTGCATCAACCGTTTTGTCTTTCGCAGCATTTTGTGGGAAAAACTTACCCGATTGTGCCAATGCTTTGTCTCCTACGATGATGGCTTTGAACGCCACGGGCGAGTACAAAATCGTCATTTTGGCGTTCGGTTTGTGGATAATACCTGGCGCCAATTTGAACGTTGCGGGTGAGAACAAGCGACCTGTTAAAGATAAAGTTGAGTCTTTTCCGCCGATAGTTTGTTTGGCGTTTAAGTAGTTAGGGCCATAAGTGGGCAAAAATTGCGACTGAAAATCGGCCAAACCTGCAAAATACCATTTGCCCGCTTTGTCAACTTGATAACCCGTTTGAGAAGTCAATTGCAACACGTCATTTGCTTTTACATAAGGGCCGGCAGCAATTTTGACGACATCAAGTTGTAAACCAAATTTGTTGTTAGAAATAACTTTCCCTTTAATGTAATTAGCCGAATAGTTCAACAAACCGCCGAAACCGATGCGGTTGTCACCCGCTCCCGCACGCGGATTGATGAGGCTCAACCAAGAAAAATTTGCGCCAAGGCCGCCGATTTTTGTCCAGCCTTCTTTGTCATCTTTTTTCTTTTCCATCGTTTTGATGTCCTTCGTATCAAGTGCTTTGTCTTGAGCCGAGATACTTGCTGTGGCGCAAATAGCGCATAAAAATAGAAGCGTAATCTTTTGCATAGTGAAAAGCGTTTTAGTTAGATAATATTTAATATACAAGATAAAATGACTATGTATGTAGAAAATAAAATTTGTTTTTATTGAAAATACTGAGGGGTCTCTTTTCGTTTTTTAGCTGCTTTTATAATGCCTTTCTGACGTGATTTAGGCATTTAGTAACAGTAAAAATGCAAAATTATTTAAGAAATTTAGAAATAAAAATAAAGAGCTAAATAATTGATAATCAATCATTTATAATTATTTTTTACACATATTTTTTATGATTAATTTCTTTGTTCAAATCTTGATTTTTCGCATAAAAAAGCCGTTTGAAACACGCTGAATCAAGGACGTATTAAGTTTTTTTATTTTCTTAAATCACTATTTTGAATCGTAGGATTATGGAAGAATAGAGCTTAATAGTTTTTTAATTCAACGTGTTTCAAACAGCTTTTTTTATGGTTAATTCTTACAGAAAAAATCAGTGTTAATCAGTCGTATCAGCCCAAATCAGTGTGCATTGTATGGTATCCGTTATTTCAATTGCAAAAAATCATTAGGCAATATTTCGACGGCTTCGCGGCTCAATTTACTGAGGGGAATGATAATTTGACGGTCGGGCGCGTTCAAGACGACGCTCGTATTATCCAAAGCAACAATGCGGCCCACCATATTGTCGATGCGAATAACGTCGCCGATTCTGAAGCGACGGCGGCTGTACATCGAGCCTAAAAAATTGGCCATCATGTCTTTTGAAGCCAAACCGTAGCCCAACGCAAAGGCCGCAACTGCCCCACCTAACAATATAGAAAGGTTACTTTTAACGAAATCCGTATCAATTTTGGCTTGTGCCATTGCACTCACTGTACCCGTGAGGAAAACGAAGTAGAAAATGACGTTGCCAATTAAATTTGGCGAGGGCATACCAATTGAGCGGCAAGCTGTAGCGACGATTCCTTTCAATGCATTGGCGATAAACAAGGTAAAAATCATCACCACCAAGGCAATCACGAGACTCGGCATATAATTAATAACGTCACGCACCAATTGCGACACGGCGGCCATGCCTAAAACATCGGTCGCCATGATGAGGAAAATGAGCGTCAAAAAATATTTGACAATGCGCCCCACCACGACACTCGGCAAAATGGCGATGTCATATTGTTGCACAACGTCAATTTCGTTGAGTTTCGTAGCGAGTTTATCAATACCTATTTTCGCCAAAACTGTCGTGACGACGCGGCTGATGATATTAGAAATAAAATAGCCTGCTGCGAGCAAGGTTATCGCCGCAAATAACGTGGGAATGACACCCGCTAGATTTTTTAGTAATTCTTGTAACATAAAGTTGTAGAGCGTTTCAAAAACAAGAATTAAAAATTAAAAATTAAGAATTTAAAATTTGTAAAAGACTGTTTATCAGTCAGTTATAAAATTAAAAACACCTTTTTTAACCAATTTTTAAACAAGTTTTTATAAGATTTTTGACCAAAATACTGAGGGGATGGTTGAGCATTAAGAATTGATACTAAATAGATGATAATCAACAAGTTGAAACTTTTATTTGCCTCGCTAATTTTTAATTTTTAATTCTTACATTCCAAATTCACCGTTGCCCCGGTGCTTTTGGTTGGCTTGGTGCGGAATGTCCCCAATCGGGCGCAGGGCGACTATACGAAGCGTCGTCGTCGTCTCGCGGGGCAACTTCACCGCCAAATAAGCCCATAACGGTACGCAGCATTTTCGGCAAAAAGAGGTCGGTTACGTCGCTGCTTAGCCGAATACTGGCGTGGCGTTTGAGTAAACGAGCCTCAATTTGGTCAATATCGCTGCCGATACGGCTCATTTCGGGCAATTGGAAACGACTTTCGTAGTCTTCTTCCATCAGCCTTTTGAAGTTATTAATGCGTTCTGCCATGACTCATTTATTTTAAATGGAGCGAGTCCGTGGTTAATTAAAAATTAAAAATTAAGAATTAAAAATTCTAATACATTGATTTTTAATATTTTAAATATCAATGTTATTTTTAATTAAAATTCCCCTTTGTTAAAAAAGTAGTTTTACTGTCAAATTGCCTTCTATTTTTGTTGGTTTGAAGTTTCTGGTTTGAAGGCCACTAAATTTAGGGTTAGTTGTTATTTTCAATCTTTTTTACTGATGTTACGCAATGGCCCACTGATTAGACTGATTAGACTGATGCGACTGATTTACACTGATTTTTTCTATAAGTAACGCGAAATAAATAAAAGCGTATTTTCATACGCACTGTTTTTCGCTGCGCGAAAAAGGCGTGCGTGGAGATAATCTATCGGAGG
>JAYSRS010000525.1:0-3367 GCA_043720935.1 Saprospiraceae bacterium | reverse complement strand
GTGCATAACAAATTTACTTCTTTTTATTGTGTCCCAACTCTCCAAGGGTTGCAAACCCTTGGAGAGTTGGGAGTTTAAAGACAATTTGTTATACACCCGTATTTCTCCGACTTTAGTACATTTGTTTTGTACTGGTAAGTTAAAATGCAAGACACAATAAGCTGAAATACTGAGGGGTCTGTTTCGTGAGAGATAGACCCTTTTTCGTACATTGCGTAGAGCTAAACACGTGGCGCGACCTGCAAGTCGCGGCTTTTTTTTCTCATTAGTCCGTTTTTACACGCCGTTTTGCGAATGATAGACGGCAATCCGCGACTTGAAGGTCGCGTTACGTGCGCGGGCGTCTGCAAATTATAAAAAATATTTTATGAATTATAAACAAGTTATAGCAAAACGTTAAATAAAAAACGTTGTCGCGTTTTTTATTTAACGAACTATATACAGATTGTTGCAAGTGGTATAAATAAAAATAGTTATAGCGTTTTTATTTATACAAACTATATACAGATTGTTGAAAGTGGTATAAATAAAAATAGTTATAGCGTTTTTATTTATACAAACTATATACAGATTGTTGCAAATGGTATAAATAAAAACGTTGTCGCGTTTTTAATTCGACAAATCATATATCAAATGCTATTTAATTGTATTGTTGGTTTTATCTTTGTGCAAATAAAAACTAAACATGACATATTCAGACCCGTTCCGCATTCTCACACCTAACGAAAGGTGGACACCAAGTCAAATACAATTAGACGCTTTTCAGTCGGCGCAAGAAAAATTGTTGCCGCCCTTGGTGCATCAAATCCGTTTTGCCGTTGCTAAATGGCGCGAAGACGATTACAAAGGGGCGTCGCAAACGTCTAAGTCACTCCTGCACTTTTGGTTTAATCAAGAACACAATGATGGTTTTCGTTTCTATTTTTCGCAACGCGAAGCTATTGAATCCATCATTTATTTGTACGAAGTGGCAAAGGCACACGACAAATACGACCTCATGCGGTTCAACAAAATGGGCAATGTAAGTCCAAATATGTTTGATGAAACGTGGACACGTTACGTTGTCAAAATGGCAACGGGCGCGGGTAAAACAAAAGTTATGGGTTTGGCTTTGGTGTGGTCGTATTTTCATAAATTGTACGAAGTAGATAGCTCGTTGTCTAAGAATTTCTTAGTCATTGCGCCTAATTTGATTGTTTTGAATCGCTTGAAAAAGGATTTTGTCGGCAAAGACGGGAATGAACACCTCAAAATGTTTACCGAAGAACCTTTTTTGCCCGACGACGGCGTTGACGGGCGGGATTGGCGGTCAAATTTTCAATTAACAATCCACATTCAAGACGAATTGAAGCCAATTACTGAGGGGGGTAATATTTTTCTTACCAATGTTCACCGCATTTTCTTTAATCCCGAACCTACTTTAAGCCTTGCACACACGTTTTTGGGGCCGACGGTTAAGCCGAAAGCGGACACGTCAAAGGGTTTGGATTTGGGCGAAGTCTTACGCAGTCAAAAGATTCAAGATTTGGTCGTTTTGAATGACGAAGCGCACCACATTCACGACAAATCATTGGCGTGGTTTAAGAATATTGAAGACATTAGTCATAAATTAACGCTCAAAAACGGCAAAGGATTGGCGTTGCAAGCCGATTTTTCGGCAACGCCTAAGCACAACAACGGAAGTATTTTTGTCCAAACGATTTCCGATTATCCACTCGTGGAAGCAATTAAGCAAGGCGTTGTTAAATCGCCCGTTTTGCCCGATTTAGAATCAAGAAAAAAGGTTGTCGAGAAGGACAGTGCGGATTTTGACGAGCGTTACGGCGATTTTATGCGTTTGGGTTACGAAGAATGGAAACAACAATACGACGAATTGACCCCCCTCAGTAAAACGCCGATTTTATTCGTCATGACAATGAGTACCGAAGAGGCGGACAAGGCTAAAATCTTTTTGGAACGCGAATATACCTTGATGAACGGCAGCGTTTTGGTGATTCACACCAATAAATCGGGCGAAACCAAAGAGGCTAAATCAAAAAAAGACGACGAAGAACTCCGTCAACTCCGCAAAGCTGCCGACGATATTGACAAAGAAGATTCGCCGTATCGTGCCGTCGTATCGGTGTTGATGTTGCGCGAAGGTTGGGATGTTCAAAACGTTACAACGGTCGTTGGACTGCGGGCTTACGGTGCGGATTCTAAAATTTTGCCCGAACAAACTATCGGACGGGGCTTGCGGAAAATGTCTAAAATTGGTGACCCGCAAAAATTGGTCGTCGTTGGAACGGAACATTTCTTGAAATTTGTCGAAGAACTCAAAACCGAAGGCGTTGAGTTTCAATACAGTCCGATGGGCAAAGGCACTAAGAAAAAACCCGACCTCATCATTGAAGTGGATAGAGAACACAATAAAAATTTGGACGCTTTGGACATTCCCGTGCCGCAATTGACGCCCCGCGTGTTTAGGGAATACAAAAATTTGGAACTCATTGACACCGCAACTTTTTCGTTTCCAAAAGCACCGTTCAAATTGTTTGCGCCCAAAGAATTGAAAGAAATTATTTTTGAGGACATTGACGGCGATTTTTCGCATAAAACCATTTTTGGGGAATCTTCGCCCGATTATCGCAATGTTTTGGCGTTTTTTACGTCAAGTATCTTGAAAGACAGCCGTTTAGTAGCGGGTTTTAGCGTCCTTTATCCGAAAGTGGAACAGTTTATTCGACAACAATTGTTTGGAAAAACGGTGGATTTATCAGATGCCAACGTCATTAAAAATGTGTCGGAAGCCGTGCCAAAGCATTTGGTGTTTTCGTTGTTCAAAAAAGCGATTAACGATTTAACGATTAAGGAAGACGGCGCGGTGAGGCTTAAAGGTTTTGCGTCGCTCAAAGACAGCAAACCCAAAATCGTTCAGAATCAATCGTATCTTCTTTCTGATAAATGTATTTTTACGCACGTCATTGGCGACAATCCGTTTGAACTCGATATGGCGGCGCATCTCAATCGTTTTGCCGACGTTAAAGCCTTTGCCAAAAACGGGATTGGCGAGTCGGGTGGTAATTTATTTATGGAATATCAAAAAACCAATGGTACTATTGCGCTTTATTATCCCGACTTTTTGATTCGCACGTCGCCAACCACGTTTTTTATTCTCGAAACAAAAGGCCGCGAAGACCTCAACGACGTGACAAAAATCAAACGACTTGTCGCGTGGTGTCAAGACATTAACGCCTTGCAAAGTGACTACACCTACACGCCGCTTTACGTGAAACAAGAAGATTGGGACGTCAAAAGAAAAGACATTAAGACGTTTGCGGACTTGCAAAACATTTTTTCAATCAACAATTTTAAAGACAACGAATAA
>JAYSRS010000524.1:0-3368 GCA_043720935.1 Saprospiraceae bacterium | reverse complement strand
ACCACATCTCCTCCTTTTTGCGAGCGAAGCGAGCAAAAAGCCTTTTTTGTCATGTACTAAGGTTATTATTAGGTAATAAATTTTGGGATAAATTGAGTAACAAATGCTTAAAATACTGAGGGGGTCTTCGTGTTTGTTGGGTGGCGTGTTTCACATCGTAAAGAACGTATAAAAATGTCCCATTGCAAAGAAATTGTTGATTTTTTTCTTTATTTTTCTTTATTTTTAGACATTGACGCTCCTTTCGCGCTGTTTTTTGTAAAGAACGAACTAAAATTGCGCTTGTTATTCAACGACACTATTTAAAATTTGTTTCTGACCATTTTATGACGCTTGAACTTAATGCAGCGTCACCTCTAAACTGGTAAATAAATCACAAAAAACATCCAATTTATATTAAAATTAATTGATTACGCATTAAAAATAATAACGCAGTGAAAATTCCTTTTTTGAAATACCAAGGCACGGGCAACGATTTTGTCATGATTGACCAACGGCATGAACAATTTATAAAAAAAACGGATGTCGATACCATCAATCACCTCTGCGACCGTCGTTTTGGCATCGGTGCAGACGGTTTGATTTTGCTTGAAAAGTCGAAAAATACGACCGACAACTCACAGAAATCCAACATTCCAAATCCGACATCGTGTGATTTTGAAATGGTGTATTTCAATGCCGACGGGCGTGAAAGCTCCATGTGTGGCAATGGTGGCCGTTGCCTTGTGGCCTTCGCCAATTATTTACAAGTGTTTGATAATCAATGTATTTTTAACGCGATTGATGGTTTGCACGATGCCAAAGTTCGGGCAGACGGTTGGGTAGAACTAAAAATGATTGACGTTAGAACGGTTGAAACGGGCAACGATTTTTATTTATTGAACACAGGTTCACCCCATTTTATCGTCTTCGTCGAAGATTTGACAGATATTAATGTCTATGAAAATGGCCGCGAAATTCGTTATTCTGAACGCTTTTATACTGAGGGGGTCAATGTGAATTTTGTCGAAATCCGAAAAGACGGCAGCCTTGAAGTAGCGACTTATGAGCGCGGCGTGGAAGCCGAAACTTTTTCTTGCGGTACGGGCGTTACGGCGGCAGCGATTGCTTTTGCCTTGGAAACGGGTGTTGATTTCGCCAAAAACCCTGTTTTATCCGTCCCAATTCTGACAAAAGGCGGTCAATTAGAAGTGCGTTTGCAGCGCGATGCGGCGGGTATTTTTCAAGATATTTGGCTCTGTGGCCCCGCTACGCAAGTCTATAAAGGTGAGGTTGATGTTTGATTGTGGAAATCAACATTCTGAATCCCGAAAGTCACTTCCTTTTCTATCTTTGCCGCTCATTGATAGACATTAATTGAATAAAAAAATGAAAAAAATTGCAGTTTTTACGTCGGGTGGTGACTCTCCCGGGATGAATGCGAATGTTCGGGCGGTGGTTCGGACGTGTTTGTACTATGGCATTGGCGTTGTGGGCATCCGAAATGGCTACGAAGGTATGATTGACGGTGATATGTTCGACATGAAAAGCCTTGATGTCTCGAATATTCTTCAACTCGGCGGAACGATTCTCGGAACGGCGCGCTCAAAACGCTTTATGACGCCTGAAGGTCGGCAATTGGCGTATGCAAACCTTCAAAAATTTGGCGTTGAGGGCATCGTCGCGTGCGGGGGCAATGGCACTTACACGGGCGCAATGGTTTTTATGTCGGAATACGCTAATATCAAAATCGTCGGAACACCTGGGACGATTGACAACGACCTTTACGGAACGGACTACACAATCGGCTACGATACGGCGGTCAATACGGCGATGAATGCAATTGATAACGTAAAAGACACCGCAAACTCGCACGGACGCGTGTTTCTCGTTGAAGTAATGGGCCGTGATGCTGGTTTTATTGCCTTGCGTTCGGCAATTGCAACGGGAGCAGAAGCGGTTTTAGTGCCAGAAGTAGTGAGTGATTTGCCTGAATTGGTTAAAAAGTTGAACGATAATTTCAATAAGAAAAAACGAGCGAGTATTGTTGTAATTGCCGAAGGCGATGATGCAGGTGGCGCGTTTAAAGTGTTGGAACAAATTAAGCCGCAGCTTCTCGCAACGGACATACGTGTAACGGTTTTAGGTCATATTCAACGGGGTGGCCGACCGACGGTTTTAGACCGCGTTTTGGCAAGCCGCCTTGGTTTAGAGGCCGTTCGCGCCTTAATGAGCGGTAAAGTAGGCGTTGCTATTGGCCAAATTGGCCACGAAATCGCTTATACGCCTTTTGAAACGGCCATAAAACATCACAATCGCATCAATCCGACGTTGTTGGAAATGGTCGAAATTTTGAGTTAATCATTTACCTTACGATGGCCCACTGATTGGACTGATGCAACTAATTTACACTGATTTTCTTTTTAAATCTTTTTAAATCTTTTTAAATCATAAAGAAATCATAAAGAAATCATAAAGAAATCAGTGTAAATCCGTCGCATCCGTCCAATCAGCGGGCCATCAATCCATGCAATAATTTATGAAAAACGACATCATAGCGCACCTTTCGCGTGACCCAAAACTCGCGGCGATTATCCCTAAAATTGAGATTCCCGACGTGGATACACACAACGATATTTATCTCGATTTGCTCGACAGCATCGTCTCGCAACAGCTATCGGTGAAGGCGGCAGGAACGATTTTTCAGCGTTTTCTGGAAATTTTTGACGACTTAAATCCAACGCCACACCGTATTCTCGAATTAGATGTCGAGATAATGAGGGGTTGCGGTTTGTCGTACCAGAAAGCAGGATATATAAAAAATATTGCCGCGTATTGGATTGACAACCAATGTATTAAAAAAAATTGGTTGGCCTTAACGGACGATGACATTATCGCCGAATTGACGACTATAAAAGGCGTTGGCAAGTGGACAGTTCAAATGATTTTGATGTTTCGCCTCAATCGCCTCGACGTTTTTCCCGTCGATGATTTGGTCATTCGCCAAGGCATGACGCGGCTCTATGGTGTCGAATCAAAAGGTAAAGAATTGATAAAGGAACTGACCCAAATTGCGGAAGCGTGGCGGCCTTATCGGACGATTGGCTGTCGGTATATTTGGCGTTCAAAGGATTTAATGTCTGCCTCGTAGAGACGCGATGCATCGCGTCTCTACGAAAATACCGTGACAACTTCGTGATGCTTGAAATGCACCTTTGGGGATATTTCTAATCAAATACAGGCGATTTTAGCAACCTAACAGACAAAGTAGCTAAAGTCGCCTGTACATTTTAAGTAACGCGAAATAAATAAAAGCGTATTTTCATACGCACTGTTTTTCGCTGCGCGAAAAAGGCGTGCGTGGAGAAAATCTATCGGAGGCAGCTTGT
>JAYSRS010000523.1:0-9624 GCA_043720935.1 Saprospiraceae bacterium | reverse complement strand
TTAAAACAAAATATCGACTTCCAAAACTGTCGAAACCGTTGAATTTAAAGCCATTTTTCGTTAAATACCAATTTTTAAAAAGTTGTGGGAAAGGACGGCTTTATATTCTTTTTCGTTTTTTAAATTATGGAAGATGCTCATATTTAAATACATTTTGTTTTAATTAAATAAAGTGCAAATATATAAAATACTGATTATCAATTTATAAAAACTCTACTGATTTAAAACGCTTGGTTGTGGGTTATTATACCACAAACAACGCTGAATTGTGGGACATTGACAAAAAGACATTTATTTCTTTTTTAGGGCATACAGATGCCGTTACTGATGTTAAAATTTCGGCAAATCAGCAATTTATACTCACCGCAAGCCGCGACAATACAGCTAAACTTTGGAACGCTGACAATGGTTATTTAATTCACACATTTGAAGGCCACACCTATGATGTTTTTGATGCCCATTTTTCGCCCGATGGCCAATCAATTGTCACGGCAAGCGGCGACAAAACGGCTAAACTGTGGTCAATTAATGGGGAACTAAAACGCACATTTTACGGCCATCAAGATTACGTCAGAAAAGCCCTGTTTTCACCCGACAATACGCACATACTGACGGGCGATGATGCAGGAAAAGTGAAGTTGTGGCAGTTGGCGAAGCCGTAAATGTAGATGTTTTGTTTTAACACCACACCACGGGCGTTTTCAAGGCGTTTTGAGGAAGCATACTGAGGGGGTTGTTTAGAGAGTTGTTTAAAGACTATACAACATCTATGAACACATATTAAGAGAATACCCCCCTCAGTATGCCTTGCGAAATGCCCGCTTTTGATGGGTCAACGCCGAGTTTTTGCTTCAAAATCGTTGCGTAAAGGCTTCTAAAATCAAATTGATGCGTCAAATCACCATTTGTCAAATTGTCAAAATTTGGGTTTTCGCCAACGATTTTACCCGAATTATTGCCGCCGATGATAAAAACGGGCGCGGCTGCCCCGTGGTCAGTGCCGCTGCCGTTGTCCTTGACGCGGCGGCCAAATTCGCTAAAAATCATCACCGTCACATTGCCCAAAAGCCCTGCCGCGAGCATGTCATCGTAAAATGCTCTAACCGATTCAGATACTTCTTTCAACAGCGTTTGGTGCTTGCCGAGTTGCCCCGCGTGCGTATCGAAACTGCCCAAACCCGTGTAATAAACGCTCGTTGGCAAGCCTCCTTTTATCATCCGACTGACCCACGCGAGGTTTTGAGCCAAACCATGCTTCGGATACAACGTATTCGTACCGCCTTCGCGGGAGGTCTGAATTTTTGACTTTTCCAAAGCCGCTTTGATTTGTCCAGAGCCGTCAAACGAACCAATCATGAGTTTTCGGACAAAATCGAGGTTCGGATTTTCGTTCATCGGGTCGTCGTGATCTTCTTTCAACACTTTCAGTTGACGTTCAAAACGCTGAGGGTCGCTCATCGTTAAGCTGTGATTTGCTGCACCACGCAAAGCCAAATTGTCAATATTATCAATATTTAACGCACCAAGCGGGTCGTCTCCTGCACAAGACGCGTCGAGATAACGACCCAACCAACCATTACTCAAATACTCATTGCTCGCCGAACCCGTTTGCCAAACTTCCATGCTCCGAAAATGCGACCGATTCGGGTTCGGATAGCCGACGTTTTGAATGACCGACATATTGCCCGCTTGCTGCATATCAGCAAAGCCTTTCATAATCGGATGCCAGCCCATGCCGCCCGTTGCGGCCTTCAAAACCTGTTCTTTAGGGATGGCAACCGCCTTCCGAAGGGCGTAATACTGAGGGGTATCGTAGGGGATAAACGTGTTCAGTCCGTCGTTGCCGCCGTTGAGTTGAATGCAGACCAACACATTGCGGCCTGCGGCAAAACCTGTACTCAGTTCGGCGGTCGGCATCGCGGATAAAAATTTGGGTAAGACCAACATTCCGCTTGTTGTCGCGCCAACTATTTTGAGAAAATCTCTTCTTGAATTTGTCATTTTGATTTATTTTTTAACAATTATTCGACGTTTTTTTAGTTGTCGGCGAATGAATTTGTAGTGATGGGTGCGAATAAATTTGTAGTGACGGGTGCGAATAAATTTGTAGTGACGGGTGCGAATGAATTTGTAGTGACGGGTGCGAATAAATTCGCAGTGACGGGTGCGGATAAATTCGCAAATACATTTAGCGTATTCGCAATTACATCAATTGATATTCGGGCGATTTCATCATGTATTCTGCAAGCCGCGTGACGGCTTGTTGTGCATTCATTTCTGATGGATTAAAATCGTATTTCAAGACCTGTTCCATGTCGGTTTGCATATCTTTCGACACCGCAAAAATTAAACGTTCTGATAAATTTTGAATGATTAACTTGTTGTTTGTCAACGATTTATCCCATTTCAAAACGGGCAACTTCTGTTCATTTTTTGGCTTGCCAAACAGGACACCGTCTTCCATTGCCATATCATCGGCCATCATCATTTGCTTGGGTTTGAACCTGAAATTGTCCAGCGATTTGCCGCTCGCAATCGTTGCCACGACGCCGCAACGTTGCAACAATTTTTGAGAACTCAACCAAGCTGTGCCACCGTCCCAACCCTTGACATTCGGCGGATTGAACAACATCATATCTTGTTCTTTAAAATATTGAACCAACTGACGGGCAGGTGGCGTTTCTGCTTGAAACTCATACAACGTTGTCAATAAAAAACTTATAGGGTCTTTGATTTTATCGCCTTGACTGTTCAAAAAACGGGTGTCTTTTACCAGTTTTTCTAACATTGGTTTTAGTTCGAAATCAGCTTTTCGGAAGGCCAAAGTGTAGTCTTCAATCAATTGTACTGAGGGGGTATCGGTCATGAAATATTTTAAAAATTTCTCCATCAACCGCCTTCCTGCACGCGGGTGCTCAAAAATCAAGCGCACCAAATCATCGGCCTTCCAATTGCCCCGTTTGCCGAGGTAGGTTTTATCGCCATTGTCTTCCCAAATTTTATAATATCGAGCATTGCCATCGTCCACATTCAAACCTGCCAAAGCCCTTGCCCCTTCCTTAATATCGGCTTCTGAATAATTGCCAACGCCCAATGTAAACAACTCCAAAAGCTCTCGACTAAGATTTTCATTGGGTGCTTTTGCCCTATTTTGCGTATTATCAAGATAGGCAATCATGGCATTATCCGTCAAAATACGACGCGTCAGTTCTCGATAATTGCCAAAAGCCATGTCTCGAAACAGTTGATTTTGTTCCCACATCGCCCAACTAATTTTCGTTTTTTTAAAACTGCTGACGAAGTGATTGTGCCAAAAAAGCGTCATTTTCTCCCGCAACGGATAGGCGTCCGTGTGCATACGCTCGACCCACGCATGGCTCAAACCCGCAATGCGTAAACCTTCGGCAATCACGGCTTTACGCTTTTCCATCTCGTCCATTTTCCGAAGGTCGCGGTATTCGGCACGGGTTTTTGGCGCGTCGTCCATGAATTTTGGCGTCTCGATACTGAGGGGTGTCTCAAAACTTTTTTTCAAGAAGTTTTCGACGCCCGTTGTCTGAATTGCTGCCGCTTGTGCATTTGAAAAACCGAGCCTTTGACTTAAAAAATAAGCTAATTTCATGTACTGATTATTGATTTTAAGTTATAATTGTAATTGTTTAAACGCAATACGCACTGAAAACTGCGTTACGTTCTTGCTGATTTGAGCCGTTCAAACACCAAAGGTTTAACCGCTTTTCATTTTTTAAATGTTAAATAGGGTTTAAAATTCATCGCCAAACCTACCCTATCGGGCATTAAACACTATATTTGCCCATCAAAACTTTTGTACTAACGTGTATAAAGTGTGTTAGGGTTTCCATTTATATCACCTCCCAAATATGTTACGAATAATTATGTAAACAAAGTTGTCAAATTTTGATTTAAAAGTTACACTTTTGTCCATCGAAGAATGTCGAATTTCAGAAGTTCTTGCAAGGCACTAAATAAGCAAATGTCAAGATATAATTATTTGATTATCAGCTATTTACAAGTTTTCAATTTGCTCACAACGTGCGATAAGCATACAACGACGTGAAACCCGTTTTTTATTTTCAATTCACACCAACTTATGACAGCTATCCTCATTGACGACGAGCAACACGCCCGCGATACCCTTAAAATTTTACTGAAAAATTATTGCCCAACGGTTGACATTATCGGCGAGGCCAATAGTGGCTTGACGGGCATTGAGGCAATTCATAAATACAAACCCGAACTTGTTTTTCTGGATGTCGAAATGGAAGATATGACAAGTTTTGAAATGCTGGACGCGATGGATTTTCCAAATATTAATTTTGAAATTATATTTAGCACCGCCCATGACCACTACGCTGTCAATGCGTTTCGGTACAGTGCGCTTGATTTTCTGCCTAAACCCGTTCGAGAACGCAATTTGCAACTAGCTGTCATGCGCGCCCAAGAACGGTTGCGAGATAAGGAAAGATTGGAATATTACGCCGCTTTGAAGGAGAATTTGAAGCCACAAGCCCAATCACGCCTAGTTTTACGGACAATGACGGGCATTTTTATCGTGCCAATATCGGACATTATTCGCCTCCAAACCGTGCAAGCCAAGACGATGACGGAAATTATAATGACCAATAAACGCCAACAAGTGATTGCCAAAAATATCGGCGAATACGAGGATTTAGAGCCATTCATCCGCGTTCACAATGCCGCTATTATCAATCCTAACCACATCGTCCGCATTCTAAAACAGGGCGACGGTTGGCAAGTTGAAATGACGGACGGACATTTGGTGGACGTGTCTAAAAGCAAAAGAGATAGATTACAAGAGTGGCTTGAAGGCGTCAGTTGATGTCGGATTTGGGATTTGGGATTTCGGAGGTATCCCCGAAATCCGACATCCCAAATCCGAAATAAATTTTATCTTTGCCCTATGAAATTAGATATTATCTATCAAGACGACCAAATTGTTGTCGTCAATAAACCCGCAGAGCTTCTCACAATTCCCGACCGTCACGACGCGACAAAGCCGAGTTTGTACGGCGAATTGAATAAAATTTTCGGTAAAGTCTTCATCGTTCACCGCCTCGACCGCGAAACGTCGGGCATTTTGGTTTTCGCCTTGAACGAAGACGCGCACCGTGATTTGTCGATGCAATTTGAAAATAAGGAAACCCGAAAAGTGTATTTAGCCATTTTAGACGGCTCTATGCACGCCGACGACGGCGAAATTAACAAACCGATTGCCGAACACACGTCCGTCCCGGGCAGAATGGTAGTCGCTAAACGCGGCAAAGAATCGTTGACCTTGTTTAAAGTTATTGAGCGTTTTAAGCATTTTACACTCGTCGAAGCCGACATTCGGACGGGACGCACGCATCAAATTCGCGTTCATTTTCAATCAATTAGCTATCCCTTGGCCGTTGACACCTTGTACGGGCGGCGCGATAAATTGGTCGCAAGCGATATTAAAAAAGCGAAATTCCACGTCGGCAAATTCACCGAAGAAGTGCAGCCGCTTATGTCTCGCACAACCTTACACGCCTTCCGCTTGCAATTGCGACACCCCCTCAGTAACGAGACGATGACGTTTGAAACAGAACTGCCAAAGGACTTTAAAGCGGTGCTGAATCAGTTGAGAAAATGGGGGAAATGAGTGTGTTTTATGGAAGTAGGATTTGGAATATTTTTAAGATTTAATAGGATTTCAGGCACTTCACGTAGGAAACAATGTTTAAAATCTTATTAAATCCTAAAAATAGCGTGAATCCTACTTCAACAAAAAAGCCTTGAAAACTGCGCGTTTTCAAGGCTTTTAGCTTTTATACTGAGTGGGTGTTATTTCTAATATGCTCAATTTCGGCGATAGTCAAATCCGTCAATTCTAAGATTTGACTGTCAGAATAGCCTCTCAATATCGCTCTACTCGCCGTTTCGTTGTCCTTACTTTTCCTAATTTTTTCTTCTGCCTCAATTGTCAATGTAGCCGTATAACTCGCTTCATCGTGCAATCTTTCTAAAAAGCGATTGTATTTTTTACGCTCATCGGCGGGTAAATTCATAACGCTTAACTTTTCACGTACTTCATTCATGCCTTTTGCTCGAAAGTCGTCTAATACTTCGCTATTTTTGAAAAAATACACCCATTCGTCCAACCTATCATTGATAACATCGTTGAATTTTGTCGTTCTTATCAAATAATATTCGGGATAGGCTTGATGAACAGTTGGTTTACCAAGCATTTTTTTCTGTGCTGAGGTAAGTTGTAACTCTGTTTTTGTATGCAAACCTACAAAACGCGTTTGACCGACATACACATAATCTTCACCTTTTCCTAAATCAAAATAAACAATGCTGATGGCAATGACTTTTTTTATTTCACCATATTTTTTACCTACGGGCAAGTATTCTGTAATCGCTTTTGAAGCGGCAAAAAGCATCCGCATCAAATAATCTAACTCTCGTGAATTTTGGATTTCGATAATAATGTGTTCACCCTTAGAATTTTCGGCATATAAATCAACCCGATTGAATTTATCATCTTCTTCCTCTTGGTTAGCCTCGCTTTCCAAAAGTCCAACAACGGAAACGTCCTCTTTCAGAAGCTCTGAAAGAAAGCCTTCGAGGATGTCGAAGTTCTTTTTATCGCGCAGCATTTTCTTTGCTGCCCAATCAAAACGGATATGTTTTTTCTCCATGATGCTTTAATTTCAGACAAAGGTATATCAAAAAGCCTCAAAAAACAAACGTTTTTGAGGCTTTTTGAGCTTTTATACTGAGGGGGTGATTTTTAAGTTCACTTATAAACACTACAAAATTGTGTTTCTATATTTATTCTCAGCACTTTATTTTGACAAAAATACAAATCTACAATAAAAATTAAATAAAATTTTGTCTGCTTTTTGATTAGTTTCATCTTCTATTTTATGGCTGTCTATCTATGAATTAGTCTTTACTGTTTTGAAAAAGAACCTTTTTTCTTTGAGTTTGCTTTTATATTCGTCTGATTAAAATATATTAAAAAAACTATTTAAAAAAGTAGATTATGAATAATTATCAACAAGAAATCTTGGGTATTTTTGGAACAGCAAAAAAATCAATTAATCTGGCCGTTTCTTGGTTTACAGATGAAACATTAATTGACGCTCTCATTGAGAAAGCTCCTAACGTAAAGGTAAATGTACTTTTATCCGCTGACTTAGTGAACCTTTGGAGATTTAGGAAAATGGCTCAATTGTCTAATTCTGGTGCTACAATACGAAAAATCGGTTCAGATAATGCACTTAATGGTAACTTCATGCATGGGAAATTTTTTCTTATTGATGATGAAACTGCATTTGGCGGCAGCTATAATTTCACTGCAAATGCACGTACAAATAATGAAAACTTTGGTAAATTAGCTACATTTAATAATTATTCTAGGGATTATTCTAAATGGTGGTCTGATAGTAGTGACTTTTTTGAAGGCTATAACGAAACACTCGCGGACAGAATTATTCAAAAAATTAAAGAAGAATCTGCAGTGGCTCAGAAATTAAGACAAGAACGTATAACTAATTTGGTTCAAGAATATAAAAGTAGTGGCTTAAATCAAACAGTCTATCAAAAGGCTGTACTTTCGGCTATTATTCCTCAACCAAGCGAAAGGGAGAATATTATTCAAGCTGAATTACAAAAAGATGATTTGCGAAATACCGCAAATTCTTTGGTTACTGCAAAGGCATCTATTAATGCCAGAGGGCAAGTTATTACCGAAAATACAGGAACAACAGCTAAACCCCACAAATTTTATGGTGGTACTGATAGTTTTTTGAAAGAAACAAATAGAAGTAAAAAGACTTACTCTATTGCAGCTTTTCAAAAACACCATATTGAAAAGAACTATGGTTTCTTGAGATGCGAAATTAAATATGGCATGCTGATTTGCATTGGCGAATTACAGCCCGAAAATTGTGATAGATATAAAATTCGGATAGAATATAGGGAAGGAATAGCACCACAAGTGTTTATCTTATCGCCGCACATAAATCCAAGAGCCGAAATTCATATGTACAATGAAGGTTCTTTGTGTCTTTTTTATCCCAAAGAATTTAAGTGGACTAATTCGACTAAAATAGCCGATTACACCATCCCTTGGATTGTAGAATGGGTTTTATATTATGAGTTGTGGAAAGCTACGGGCAAGTGGGAAGGTGCTGAACAATCTCATTAAAACTATGGCTGCTTAACATTTCAAAGCGGAAATTGTATTCATATAATAAAACCAAAACAGCCCAACTCAATCAAATGAGCTGGGCTGCTTTAATTTTTAATTTTTAATGCTTAATTTTTAATCCAATTAAGCGTTCACGTACATCACTTCCTTCACCGCCTTAATGATTTTAGCAGGATTTGGCAAATACGCTTCTACCAAACTCGCCGCGTAGGCCATTGACACATCCGCACCGTTCACACGGACGACAGGCGCATCTAAGTGGTCAAACGCATATTTTTGAACTTGATACGCTACTTCTGCGGACACGCCAAACATCGGCCAAGATTCATCGACGACGACCAAACGATTGGTTTTTTTAACCGATTTAAGCACAGTCGCAATGTCCAAAGGGCGAATTGAACGCAAATCAATAACTTCTGCCGAAATGCCTTCTTTTTCCAATTCCATGGCCGCGTAGCAACATTCAATCACCATTTTATTGAACGAAACGAGCGTTACGTCCGAGCCTTCACGACGAATAGCAGCTTTGCCGATTTCTTCGATAATGTCCTCGCCCTCAGGTACGAGGCCGAAAGATTCATAAGGCAACGGCTTGTCATTGCCGTATTTGTCCTTGCCGAGCGTTCCTTTTGCAGTCGGAAAATTGTATAAAATCTCCGATTCCATGAAACAAACGGGGTCTTCGTCGCGGATTGAGGCTTTCAACAAGGCTTTTGCGTCGTAAGGGTCAACGATTGACACTACTTTGAGGCCAGGAACGTTGCCCATCCAACTTTCAAAAGTCTGCGAATGTTGTTGTGCCAACTGCCCCGCCGAACCCGTCGGGCCTCTAAAAACAATCGGGCAAGAGTATTGACCACCCGATTGTGCCAACGTTTTAGCCGCATTATTAACAATTTGGTCGAAGGCCAAAACCGCAAAGTTCCACGTCATGAACTCAATAATCGGCTTCAAACCGTTCATCGCCGCCCCGACGCCAATTGCGGCAAAACCCAATTCGGCAATCGGTGTATCAATCACCCGACGCGCACCGTATTTATCGAGCAGTCCCTCGCTCACCTTGTACGCCCCGTTGTATTCAGCGACTTCTTCGCCCATCAAACACACCCGCTCGTCGCGTTGCATTTCTTCGTCCATTGCTTCAAGCAAGGCTTTACGAAGTGTTATTCTTCTCATTTTTAACAGGTTTTTATGGCGATTTTATGGTTTTAACGTCGTCGAGGTTTAAAACCTCGACGACGTTTTAGTACGATAAATCACCGTTTATAATTGGTTGGTTATCAATTTTTTATGAAAAAATTTGAAACCCTAAACAATTTTTGACACATAGAAACATAGTAGTTTTCACATAGGTTCACATAGGCTTTTACGTAAAAATTATATGTGAACCTATGTGAAAA
>JAYSRS010000522.1:0-9632 GCA_043720935.1 Saprospiraceae bacterium | reverse complement strand
GATTTTTGAACAAAAAACAACGTCGCCCCAATAGATTTTTTAGAAGGCGTCTTTTGAGCGTAGCGAAAAACAGCCCGTAAACCGCTTTCACTGGCATAAAAATCCCGAATTCTCTTGTTAGAAAATTCAAGGTGCTTCATGTTTAATACCTTCATCAAAACTATTGATTGAAAAAAACGTGTTAAATTATGTTTCCACAAAATGTATTTCCTTTTTTTTCGTATTAGAAAAAACAGCCGCTACATCTGATTTTTAGGTGAACTAAAATACGGATAGGGCGGTTGTTGGAAAACTTATCTCACAGTCCGACATAAATCAATATCCAATGAAAAAATGTTTCTTTTGGGCAGTATTGCCCTTACTCCTGTTTGTTTTTGCCCCCCTCAGTATGTCGGCGCAATTCGACGGCACGCTCACGCGCAGCCTCTATTTTGCTTCCAATAAAACGGATTTGACTGCCGAAAGTCAAAAAACGTTGAACGAATTGGCCGATTCGCTCGCGCAATTCTCGTCTTATGCCTTGCACATCGAAGGCAATACGGATGCCGATGGCTCTGACGATTATAACAAAAAATTGTCAAGCACACGGGTTGAAGCTGCCCGTTTTTTCCTCGTCAAGCGCAGTGTGCCGACCGAGGCGTTCAATAAAAAAGACGCTTTGGGCGAATCAAAACCGATTGCCGACAACATGACCGACGATGGCAAACAACGCAACCGCCGCGTCGATATTTCCGTCCGTTATCGCCGTTTGCCCGTTCAAGAATCCATCGAAAAACTCTTGTCGCAGCTTGAAAACAAAGACCAAGTTTTCACCTTTCGCGCAGGGGAAGACACCATGTTTGTCGCTGAAAAAGGCACTATTTTTCAGATTCCCGCCAATGCTTTCGACGTTCCCGAAGGGGCTATCGTCAATTTCCGCGTCAGAGAATCACTCACGATGTCCGATTTTTTACGCGACAATCTGACCACTACGTCTAAAAATCAGATTTTAGAATCAGGTGGCATGTTGCATTTATCGGCGGATACGGCTGGTAAAACAGTCAATTTACGCAAGGATGCGGCACTCGTGGTAAGGATTCCTACGGAAAAAGAGTTTTCCGACATGGGCTATTTCACGGGTCAACGCAATCCGCACGACCGTCAAATGGGTTGGACAAGCGCGCCGAGCAACAAGATTTCCCCGCTATTGAATGGCCGCATGAGTCCACCTACGGACTATACTTATGAACTACAAACACTCTTGGCTGATTTGGAAAAAGACCGCAAATGCAACTGCCCATTGGTTGAGAAATACACTTATTTCTTTGATTCTGTCAAGACTTTGCCTTCAAAAGAGTTGCAAGAGTTAAAAAACTTGACGCGGCAGTCCCCCTCAGTTGCTTCGAGTCCTCGCAATGACAAAGCGCAAAAAATAGGCTTTTGGGCGCGAGTTCGCCGCTTTTTTGGCGGCTCGGTAGAGGAGGAAACACCTGTTTTGGCCCAAAAACGCGTCAAAGACATCAAATACGAAACGCGTTACCGCTTAGCGAAAAATGTGCCGTGGGCGTGCGAAAAGATGGCTGAATTTGCCATCGAAAACAAGATGGACAAAGCGACTTGGCAGCAAATTCATTTTGCCTACAAAAAATGGTTGTACGTGAATGATAAATTTAGGTTTAATGAAAATCAAGCATGGATTGAGCGCACGCCCGTACGTACGTATGAGGCGTTGGTGACGCGGACGAAGGTAGAAATCAATTTTTTTAAGAAAGTCCACGTCAAACGCATGGCTTTTTACGAACGTGCGAAATCAGCCCGTCAAAAAGCCTTTGAGCAAGCCGTCAAAAACAACATTGTGAATGGTGTGGCGAGCGTCGGCGACATGAACGCGTATGTGTTTGAAACACGGTCATTAGGTTGGATAAATTGCGACCGTTTTGCCAATTATCCGCCCGAACAATTGGTGGCCATATCGCTGAATGTACCCGCGCAGAAAAATATTGATGTGAAGTTGGTCTTCAAAAATCAAAAATCCATTTTAGCAGCCTCGGTTCTCAACGGCAGATTGACTTTTCAGAATGTGCCACGTGATGAAGAGGTAATGATTGTCGCTTTCAAAACCGAAAACGGACAACCTTACATGGCGATTCACGATGTCAAAGCGACCGATAAACCCCAAGATTTGGCGTTTCAACCGACGACTTTGGCGTTGTTGAAAGAGAAATTGAAGGGATTGGATTAGATTTTCAAGACATAAAAAAGCGTTTTCAACGGTCAGATGATGGTTGGAAACGCTTTTTTTATACCAAATACTGAGGGGTGCTAAAATTTTAGAATTATTCAAAAACCGCCGCAACGGGCATCTCAAAACCACTCAAAACCAAGGATTTTAAAGTATCCGCTACTGTTAAAGTCCGTTGAAAGCGCAATTCATCTTCTACTAACAGATAAATACTAATCGTTTTTTTATTGGGATAAACGACCCAATATTCTTGAACACCGTTTGTTTCGTATAAGTATTTTTTATAACTCATATCCGTTGCCGTGTTGCCGTCTGATTTAATTTCAACAATCAAATCGGGCGCACCTTCAACGATTCTTTTTATTCTGTCCAATTTTTCAGTAGAAACAAAAAGCAAATCGGGCTGAACGACATCGTTAAGCGTGAAACGCACATCCATTGGCGCGGCCAATAGTTTTCCTAACTTGCGTTGGCGAATAAAACCGCCCATTTCCACGCTTAAATTCATGGAAACGTTTTGGTGGGGAGAAAGTGGAGAAGGCATGAAAATAATTTTACCATTATGTAGTTCATAGTTGCCGCTATCGGACGGCGTTAGTCGGGCGTAATCGTCGTAAGTCAGCAATTTAGGCTGAGGCAGACGTTTTATTATTTTTGAGCGAGGCTCGGCGAGTGCTGCGGACATTGTTTTTTAATTTTTAACAAATGTAAAACGATAAACGTGAAATTCCAAAAACACGGCTTTGATTCATGTTTATTGTAAAATACTGAGGGGTCTAAAATTTCGGATTACCGCCTTATTGGCAACATTCTAACCCGTATTTTTTCTTCATCAATCACTACCAAAGCACCTTCCAACAAGTTGTTTTCAAATGCTTCAAGATATTTTTCCAATAAATTTATGTAGGTTAGATTGCTCGTTGCTTGTAATCGGAATAAAATAACGGATGGTTTATTGTCGCCCGATAACGCGAGGATTGTTCCAAAATCAGTATCATGCGTCAATATAATTTCCCCACTTTGAGCAGCAAATGCAGAGATTTTGAAATCAGGCGTACTTGTGTAGCCGATTTCAACGACATGACGGGCTTCATGGCCCGTATTTTTCAATAAAATAGCAAGCGAAGGCGGTATGTTTTCATCTAAAAGGAATTTCATTAGGCGGCTTTTTCAAGAGGAATTAAACGGTCATTCATCGTTTGAGCCGAAAATGCGAGGGCTTGCAAAACGGCGTCGCGCTCTACCCAATAAAATTCGGTTAGAAATTCATCCATGCTCATGCCTCCCGCTAAATAAGCTAAAACTGAACTTACAGGAATCCGCGTCCCTTTAAGGCGCGGTTTTCCAGCACAAACTTCTTGGCTAATAACGATTTTAGGAAAATTGAAAAAAGTATATTCCATTGTTTTTAATTTTAAACAAATGTAAAACGATAAATGCGAAATTCCAAAAATTTAGCGATAAATGCCGACCTATTGCCGCATTCCACGCCGTTTTTCACCCGTAAAAGTCCAAGTGGAACGTTTAAAATTTTTAAGCAAATCACGCCCTTCCAACAAACCTTGCTTAGTTTCAGCACTAAAAACGACGAAGCCGCCCAATACATTTGTCGCTTCAATTTTAGGGTCGCCCAACAAGACCCATTTATCGGGATAAGCTTAACGGATTTCTTCGATAGTGGAGTAATTAGTCATTTTTTCAATTATTTTAGTACAAATGTAGGCTTTATTTTAAAAAATACAAACGAAAAAAGCGTTTCTAACCATCATCAGACAGCTGGAAACGCTTTTTTTTTTGCAAAATACTGAGGGGGTAAAATTTCAGATGTCAAATTTCAGATTCCAAGTTTTAAGCCTTGAAATTTGAAATCGCTGAAATCCCTTCCTCAATTCACGCCTTGCACGAGCAACGACACGTCGTTATTCAGCACTTCGATAAAACCTTTTTCGATGCCAAAATTCATGAGGCTACCGTCGGCTTTTTTCAAATAGACCTTGCCTTTCGCCAATGACGAAACAAGGGCAGCGTGATTGTTCAAAACCTGGAATTGTCCGCCTGTGCCTGGCACTTTGACGGATGTGATTTCTCCTTTGAAAATCTCTTTATCGGGTGTTAATACCGTTATATTCATAATTAAGTGATAAATTATAAGTGAAAAGTGATAAGTTTAAAGCGATGAGTTTAAAGTGAAAAGTGAGAAATACTGAGGGGGCATCTCTCACTTTTCACTTTTCACTTCTAACTTTTCACTTAATTATTTGCTTCTGCGATGAGTTTTTTACCTTTTGCAATTGCGTCGTCAATCGAACCGACTAAGTTGAAAGCTGCTTCAGGATATTGGTCAACTTCACCGTCCATAATCATGTTGAAACCACGGATAGTTTCTTCGATTGGCACGAGAACGCCTTTCAAACCTGTAAACTGCTCGGCCACGTGGAAAGGTTGCGACAAGAAACGTTGCACACGACGCGCACGGGTTACGGTCAATTTGTCTTCTTCCGACAATTCTTCCATACCCAGAATGGCGATAATGTCTTGCAATTCGTTGTAGCGTTGCAAAATATTCTTTACGCGTTGAGCGCAACCGTAATGTGCTTCACCGATGATTTTCGGGTCTAGGATACGTGAAGTTGAGTCCAAAGGGTCAACCGCAGGATAGATACCCAAAGACGCAATCTTACGATTCAATACCGTTGTCGCATCCAAATGTGCGAAGGTCGTTGCGGGAGCCGGGTCGGTCAAGTCATCCGCAGGTACGTAAACGGCTTGAACCGACGTAATCGAACCACGCTTTGTTGACGTAATCCGTTCTTGCATCAAACCCATTTCCGTTGCCAAAGTCGGCTGATAACCTACCGCCGAAGGCATACGGCCCAAAAGAGCCGATACTTCCGAACCCGCTTGCGTGAAGCGGAAGATATTGTCGATGAAAAACAAGATGTCGCGGCCACCGTTCGGGTCATTCAAATCACCGTCGCGGAAATATTCAGCCATCGTCAAACCCGACAAAGCCACACGCGCACGTGCGCCAGGCGGCTCGTTCATCTGACCAAAAACAAGCGTTGCTTGTGAGCTTTCCAATTCTTTTTTGTCCACTTTCGACAAATCCCATCCGCCTTCTTCCATCGAATGTTTGAAAGCGTCGCCGTATTTAATAACGTTCGATTCAATCATCTCACGAAGCAAGTCATTACCTTCACGTGTACGCTCGCCAACGCCCGCAAAAACCGACATACCGTCGTAACCTTTTGCGATATTGTTGATAAGTTCCATGATAAGTACGGTTTTACCCACACCTGCACCGCCAAAAAGACCAATTTTACCGCCTTTTGAGTACGGCTCAATCAAGTCAATCACTTTGATACCTGTGTAAAGAATCTCCGTTTCCGTTGATAGTTGTTCGTAAGTCGGCGGTTTGCGGTGAATCGAGTAGCCTGTATTGCCTTTTGGCACAGGGCCGATACCGTCAATAGGTTCGCCGATAACGTTGAACAAACGGCCACGGATTTGCTCGCCCGTCGGCATCGAGATTTGGTTGCCCAAATCCACGACTTCCATGCCGCGCGTCAAGCCGTCGGTTGCGTCCATCGAGATAGTACGAACCGAATCTTCACCTAAGTGGCGTTGAACTTCCAAAATAACTTCGTCGCCGTTTGGTCTTTTTACCGACAACGCCGTGAGGATTTCGGGCAATTTAGAGCCTTCACCTGCAAAGCTCACGTCTATAACTGCACCAATAATTTGTTTGATACGACCTATATTAGCCATTCTTTATCTAGTTTTTTTATTAAAATCTTTAAAAATCGTCGCAAAAGTAGTATTTATGGTCGTTCCACCAAAGTTTTTTCTCTTTTTCGTTCACGAAAATAAAACGTAGAGGCCTCTCAGTATTTTTGCCGTTTTGAGCCGTTTTAGAATGATTTTGTCTTTTAAGTAAATAACAAAATTAATATCCTTTGAGAACGGATTGACGGAAGTTTATTTTTGAAATCGAGGTTTTAGACCCCCTCAGTATTTTTGGCGTTTTTTCTGTTTTTTTTTGAAAAATGGACTACTTTTGTCAGAAAATAGAGAAAAGTCATGTTGAAAATACCTTACGGCAAGAGTGATTATCGGACTTTGATGGAAGAAAACTACTTCTATCAAGACCGCACGATGTATATCCAAACCTTAGAAAATTGGGGTCCTACGTATTTATTATACCTCCGTCCGCGACGTTTTGGCAAAAGCCTTTGGCTCTCGACACTTCGCTACTATTATGGTTTGCAACACCGCGAAGCGTTTGATATGCTTTTTGGCAAAACGTTTATTGGCCAAAATCCGACGGCGTCGGCCAATACATACATGGTGCTAAATTTTGATTTTAGCAGCATCAATACATCCACGGAGAAGGGCGTTCGTGATGGTTTTCTAAGCAATGTATTGAAAGGCGTTGAGGTTTTTTTAAGCACTTATAGTAGTTTTTTCACAAAAGAACAAACCAAGTCAATTCTTCAACAAACAGAGGCAAATGAAGCCATAAAGTTGCTTTTTAACGCTTATCTCGTCAATCAGATAAACCATAAAATTTATATATTAATAGATGAATATGACCACTTTGCGAATGAATTGATTTCTTTTAATTTTAATTATTTCTTGGACATTGTTATCAAAAATGGCTACGTAAGGAAGTATTACGAAGCCCTTAAGATCGCTACGGGTCAAGGCATTGTGGCGAATATTTTTATGACGGGCGTTTCGCCAATTACTGTTGATAGCTTGACAAGTGGTTTTAATATTGCCAAAAATATCAGCCTGTCAACTACTTTTCATCAAATGGTAGGCTTTGATGAAAAAGAAGTGGGCGGCATTTTGGCAGGTGTTGAAATGCCCGTAGAGGACATTCCTTCGGCATTGACGGATATGCGTTTGTGGTACAATGGCTATTTGTTCAACCCCGATTTGGATAAAAAAGTTTATAACCCCAATATGGTGTTATATTTTGCTGATGAATATGCCGAACAGCGTAAATATCCCCGTGAAATGTTAGACGTTAACATTGCTTCTGATTATAGTAAAATTCAAAAAATGTTCAATATTCAAGGCAAAGCCGAACAGCATTTAAGCATTTTAACGGAATTGTTAGAGACAGGTGAGGTGACAGCAACTTTGACGGCACAATACAGTTTTGAGCGTGGATTTACGAAAGACGACCTTGTAAGCCTCTTATTTTTCATGGGATTTTTGACGATAAAATCGGAAAGTCTAGGCCGTTACACCTTCGTTTTTCCAAATTATGTGATTAAAAAACTCTGCGCGGATTACTTTCTGCATACGATTTTGCAACGCAATAATTTACCGATTGACAACGGTCCCGTCAACGAAGCAATTATCAACATGGCCACAACAGGCGACCCGACGGCGTTTTTTGAACAAGTAAAATTGATTCTCAAACACTTTTCGCCCCGCGACGCCGCACATTTCAACGAAAATACGCTTAAAGCCATCATTGTGAGTTTACTACACCAACAGAGTTTTTATTATATTCATTCCGAATACGAAACCGATTGGGCGTACATGGATATTTTTTTAGAAGCGATTCGCGGCCAAAAACCTAATTTTGACGTAACGATGGAATTAAAATACGTCAAAAAAGCGGGAAAAACGGCCACAAATACGTTATTAAAAACTGCGTCAGAACAATTGCAAGCCTATCTGGATGCTCCAAAATTTAACACGCGGACAAACCTAAAATCGTTTGTCGTTGTGGTTGCGGGTGAGAAATTGACGTGGCGGAAGTTGGATTGAGACCCCTCAGTATTTTTGTACATCTACTTACCACTTACCACCTTGACATCCAACATTATGACAATAAAAAACCTTCTAGCGTGCATCGCCGCTTACGTTTTCATTCTTTTTCGCCACGGCTACGTCTTTGGTTCGGGTGACCAATCGGAGATGCTGCCTTATGCTAAGTATTTGGCAGACAATACTTTATATCCAAAAGATTTTTACATTCAAAGCATCGCGGCCTTTGTGCCGAACGAGCGTTTTGTATTTTCAAAGCTGCTGTCTTTTGGCATCAGTCATTTGGCTGAAATCAGTTTTGGGCTTCATGCGTTGGCAACGGTGGCCTTATTTTTAGGGCTGCGGAATTTGGCTGAAAAGTGGGTCGTTACTGAGGGGATGCGCTGGATTGCCGTGCTTGCGCCATTTTTTATTTTGTATAATATCAATTTGGGGGGCAACGAACTGTATTATAACACATTGACACCTAGCTATTTAGCGCAAGTGATTGGCCTATGGGCGTTCGTCGTTATTTTCAATGGCTACATGGACGCGTCTTACGCGCTGATTCTTTTGGCGACGCTGATTCACCCTTTAATCGGCGTTCAATTGTGGTTTTTGGTGGCCGTGACGCATTTTATTTCCAAATATCACGACCGCGCTTATGAGAGTTGGCGCACCCTCATTTTGCTCAATATTGGTTATTTACTGACGGCGGGTTTTTACATTTTTAAAATCAAAAGTGGGTACGATAACGACCAAATTCCAAGCGATGTCTTTCTAAATATCCTTGAATTTCGCGCACCACACCATTACTATCCCGACTATTTTCCATTAAAAAATTGGTTAATTTTATTGCCCTTATTTGCCCTTTATTTTGCCGTTGCGAAGCCACTTTTGCGGGTGATTATTGGTGTTTTATTGACGGGTTGTGTGTTTTATGCCTTCGGTGTTTTGGTGCTGAAATCGCCGACAATTGCGTCCGTTCAATGGTTTTCAACAACAATTTGGCTCAAAACATTTGCGCTCATGGCCTTAGTTGGTTTGACTGAACCGTTCATTGAGGATAAAAAATGGTTTCGAAAAATATTCAATAACGCATTGATTGTCAATACTTTAATCGGTATTTCGTTGGTTTCTATTATTTTTATGACCCCTCAGTATCGGTTGTTTAAAAACAAAAATTATGACTTTTTTCAAGCTGAATTAACCCAATCCGATGACGTTGATATTGCTTTAAAAGCCAAAGCCTTGACGCCAAAAGATGCCCTGTTTTTAATCCCTTCCGATTTGTCCACGTTCCGCTATTGGAGCGCGCGCAATATTTTTGTCGATTACAAAACCATTAATCACCGTCAAGCGGCCTTTTCGGAATGGTACGCCCGCATCCAAAAAGTCTATCACATCAGCCTCGACGACCGCCGCCGCAACGCCGATTTACCGTTTTTGGCCAACGAAAATTTTAAACGATTGACGGAAAATGAGTTAATACAAATCGCTAATAATCAAGGTATTACGCACATTTTGACGTTTAAAACGGTGGTGTTGAATTTTCCTAAAATGGGAGAAAATGACGGATTTGTTATTTATGAAATCTTAAAGACTTCGTAAATGTTACGCATACCATAAAGCCGATAATTTCGTA
>JAYSRS010000521.1:0-9635 GCA_043720935.1 Saprospiraceae bacterium | reverse complement strand
TTCACGGTTGTTTTATCTATAAATGTGCGAATCCTAACGGATTCGGGCATTAAAAAAAGATGTGGGTAATGGACAGGATGTTAAACCTCGACGACGTTTAAATTTGAAGCAATGACAAATAGAGATTTTTCCGTACATCCGCCACATTTATATCCCGATTACAAATCCACAATTCTCCGCGCACCGACGCGTCCGCTTATGCCCGTGACGGCCTATTTGCGGCAGCTAAAAATGCCCGTTTATGGCGCATCTGTTGTTGGCAAGTTCGACAATGATTTGACCAAAAATGGGCAAAAAAACGGTGCGCCGATTGGTGAACGCATTAAGGTTTTTGGTAAAATTACGGACGAATACGGGCGTGGTATTCCTAATGTATTGATTGAGATTTGGCAAGCAAATTCGGCAGGTCGGTACATCCATAAATTGGAAATTCACGATGCGCCACTCGACCCTAATTTCCTAGGCGGCGGGCGTACTTTGTCCGATAATCAAGGCAATTACAGCTTTTTTACTATCAAGCCAGGCGCGTATCCGTGGGGCAATCACTACAACGCATGGCGACCAAATCATATACATTTTTCATTGATTAGCCACCATTTAGAACAACGTTTGGTGACTCAAATGTACTTCCCGGGTGACCCGTTGTTCGCCTTTGACCCCATTTTTCAAGGGACGCCAAAAGACGCCCGTCCGTTGCTGATTTCAACATTTAGCATGGACAATACCGAAGCTGAATTTGCTTTGGCTTATGAGTTCAACATCGTTTTGAATGGTAAAAATTCGACACCTTTTGAGTAATTTGATGGCCATAAATCTGCAATTTAAAAATGGAAAAACTAAGACAAACGCCGTCTCAAACCGTCGGCCCTTTTTTCGCATACAGCTTGACCGCCGAGCAATACGGTTACGATTTTAACAGCATCGTCAACCATGAATTGGCCGATTTCTCGTTTGAAAAGACCCAAAATACTGAGGGGTCTATTAAGCCTCAACCGATTTTCATAACGGGCAAAATTTTCGATGGTGCGGGTAATTCTGTTCCCGATGCCATTATTGAATTGTGGCAAGCCGATGAAAACGGGCATTATCGGACAACTGAAATCCAAGGAAAAAATGATGGTTTTACAGGTTTTGGCCGTCTCGGAACGGGTACAAATCCCGAACATCGGTTTACATTTACGACCGTAAAACCCGCTTCAATTGATGGTCAAGCACCACATATTGACGTGATTGTTTTTATGCGAGGCTTGCTTTTGCACTTGCATACACGGCTTTATTTTTCAAATGAAACAGCCGCTAACGCAACGGATGATTTACTAAATTCAATGCCCGAAGAACGACGTAATACATTGATTGCCAATAAAATAGCAGTTCATGGGTCAACTTTTTATGAATTTAATATTCATTTACAAGGTGACAACGAAACTATTTTTTTTGATATTTAGAAGACTGCTAACCTGACGCAAGTTTGAAACTTGCGTCAGGTTTTAAATCAGAATCCGATGCTCTCAAAAACCCTTTTCACCACACTCGAGATGGAAGATTTATTCTCCTCAAAATGTCAACTCGCCTTCATGCTCGCCTTTGAGTCCGCGCTTGCAAAGGCTCAAAATACTGAGGGGGTCATTCCCTCGGCGGCGGCGCAAGCAATTGAATCAGTGTGTTCATTAGCAGTTGTTGATTCGAGCATTTTAGATATAGAAAGCATTGAAAATCAAACACTTACGGCGGGAAATCCTGCTATTCCGTTCGTAAAAGCATTGATTCAAGCCATCAAAAAACAGGATGTAGAAGCGGCAAAATACGTGCATTTTGGGGCGACAAGTCAAGACGTACTAGACACGGCGATGGTATTGCAAATCAAAATTGCCTTGACAAAATGCCTTGAAGACATCGTGAATTTGGAACAAAAACTTGCTGAACGCGCCCTTCGTCACCGCGATACGTTAATGATTGGCCGAACGCTTTTGCAACAAGCCCGACCGATAACTTTTGGCTATAAAGTCGCTACGTGGCTCGACGCCGTGAGCCGTTCAAAACAACGAATAGGGCAAATTTATGAAAATAATTTGACGGTGCAATTTGGCGGTGCGGTTGGCACTTTATCTACTTTGGGTGATGCCGCAATTAATGTTAAAGCATTGATTGCTAAAGAATTAGACTTAAAAAATAACGATATAACGGGGCATGGACAGCGCGATAGATTTGCCGAAATCGTCACGACTTTGGGTATTTTAAACGGCAGCTTGGGCAAAATCGGAAAAGACATAACATTGCTTATGCAAACCGAAGTCGGCGAAGTTTTCGAGGGGGCAGCCGAAGGAAAAGGCGGTTCGTCGGCAATGCCGCACAAACGCAACCCTGTTTCGTCGGTTTTTATGGTCGCAATTGCGACTAAAACGCCCGCTTTAGTCGCCACATTTTTGTCGGCAATGGTGCAAGAACACGAACGGGCGGCTGGAAATTGGCACGCCGAATGGTCTGTTTTGACGGAAATGATGCAATTAACAGCAGCTAATTTGCGCCACGCCAACGATTTAATCGAGCATTTAGAAGTGGACGAAAGCCGAATGTTAGAAAACTTAGAATTAACGAGAGGTTTAATTTTTGCCGAAGATATTACGGCGGCTTTATCGCCAAAAATGGGCAAAGCAGCAGCTCATACCTTCGTAGAACAGGCGTGTAAGGCGGCTTTAGCGGAAAAAACGCATTTGAAAATCTATCTTTTGGAAAAAACAGACATTTTGAACCACATTACGGAGGGGGGACTTTTTGAATTAAAAATTAAAAATTCAGAATTAAAAAGGGTATCGAATGAATTGAAACTATCATTTATACACAGCTTATTCGATGCTAAAAACGCCATTGGATTGAGTAGCGTTTTTGTTGACAGTCTATTAAAAAAGGGTAATTTTTACAAAAAAATGAATAAAATTCAAGCAAACGGCATTGACATTCACTACCAATTAGAGGGTACTGAGGGGTCGCCTATTTTAGTTTTTTCTAATTCGTTGGGAACAGATTTACGCATGTGGGACGCGATTACGCCCACACTCCTACCCTATTTCCAAATTTTGAGATACGATACACGCGGACACGGCGGCACGACCGTCACACCGCAACCGTACTCAATTGAAATATTAGGAAATGACGTACTAGCCTTGTTAAATGCTTTGAAAGTGGAGAAATTCGCCTTTTGTGGCCTCTCAATGGGTGGTTTGATTGGGCAATGGCTGGGCATTTACCATTCTGAAAGGTTAGAAAAATTGATTATTTGCAATACGGCGTCGAAAATTGGCACAATCGAAACGTGGAATGAACGCATTGAAGCCATTACAAAAAATGGTACAGCGTCTATCTGGAAAGGCACGTTAAGCCGTTGGTTTACGCCTGATTTCCCTAGCAAAGTTGAGAAGATTTCAGCCGTCAAATCGGCATTTTTAGGCTGTTCTACTGAGGGGTATGTGAGCGCCTGTGCGGCGGTGCGCGATGCTGATTTTAGAGATAAAATCCATAAAATTAGCGTAAAAACCTTGATAATTGCAGGAAAATACGACCCTGTGACAACAGTTGAACACGCCGAATTTATGCAATCAAAAATTCAAAATTCAAAATTGGAGGTGTTGGATGCAGCACATTTATCGGCGGTTGAGCAGCCCGAAGCGTTTGCAAAAACGCTGCTTGATTTTATATTTAAAAAATAGTGCAAACACTACCCTTCGATATTTTTATTGGCCTTATCAAGGTGTTTTAAAGCAGATGTACCCGCAAATAATTCCATTTGATAAATGGCAACTTCATTTAGTTTTCGCAAACGCAGAGATTGATTGATGCATTCTTTTATAAAATGGGCATTCAAATTTTCCAAATTTGAGAGAACCAACAACTGTTCTGCTGTGGCATAATCTCTGATATTGCCCTTCAAATCTGGGTTTGCTTCGTGCCATGACTTTGCTGTTATGCCAAATAATGCTATGTTTAAGATATCTGCTTCATTCGCATAGACGATTCCTTCCTGTTTTGTCTGGGCTAACCTCGGTGGAATCAGGTGCATTTTAATAGCATCACTGTGCACGCGATAATTGACTTTTGCAAGTGTTCGTTTTAAATCCCAATCTAAGGATTTTCGATGCTCAATTGCCTCAACCTCTTTTAGTTTTTGAAATTCTTTAATAAGATAAAGTTGAAAAGTCGGACTAAGCCAATAACAAAACTGTATGGCTATGTCCTTGTGAGCAAAAGTGCCTCCATAACGCCCCGTACTTGATTTAAGTCCAATAGCATTTGTCTCTTTAATCCATTGGCTGATAGAGATATAGTAGCTATTAGAGCCTGTTTTGCTCTTGATTTCAGCATAAGTATCTGCATTAAAATTTAGGTTGTGTAACTCTTCCCACAAACCTAAATATTCAATGGTATTCATATTACGCATCCAAGTTTGAAGAACAGTATCTGTTTTCACATTGAATTTACGCGCAATATCTGTGATAGAGATGTAATCGGTATCATCTTGCGTTAAAAGTGTAATCTCGGTATCTTGAACCTTAAACGTTTGTTTTGTTGACATAAAAAGGAAAATTAATGATTAATATTTTTTGTTAATGGCATTTTAATCCCTGCAATTTTGCAGGGATTAAATTAGGTACATAGAGGGGGGTGACAAATTGTCCCCACCCTCCGCCAGTTGCTTGGTCGCGTTTGCGTAATTTTTTCAAAGAGAATAATATGGTTATTTTTCATAATTATTTTGTTTTAAATTGAACCACTAACTTTAAATTCAAGGGCAAATCAAAACAAATTATTTTCAAAAACCTAAAATTTTTAATTATTTTTAAAAATTAAGACCCCTCAGTATTTCATTGAAAATCAACGCTTTACAACATATTTTTGCTTGGTTTTAACCATTTTTAATCCTTAATTTTTAATTCTTAATTCTTGAAAAATGGATAACAAAACCACTTACGAAAAAGGCATGGAAACACGCCGAAAAGTCCTCGGCGATGCGCATGTTGACCGCGCAACGGCAAACATTACGGACTTAAACCGCGATTTTCAAGACTTCGTCACGCGTTATGCTTGGGGCGAAATCTGGACACGCGACACGCTCACGCACCGCGACCGTAGCCTCATTACGCTCTCGATGCTCATTGCGTTAAATCGGGAAGACGAATTTAAAATGCACATTCGGGCGGCCTTCAACAACGGCGTGACGGTCGCTGAAATCAAGGAAGTGATTATGCAATCGGCGATTTATTGCGGTCTGCCTGCGGCAAATAGCGCGTTTCATGCGGCGCAAAAAGTGCTTGACCACATGGCCCATAAAACCTAAAAAATCAGCGAAAATCAGTCGTATCCGTCCAATCAGTGGGCCATAAAATCTAAAAAAATGACAATTCACAAAACGCAAGTGGGCATTATCGGCGCAGGGCCATCGGGTTTATTGCTCGCGCAACTGCTTGATTTACAAGGCATTAACGCGATTGTTTTAGAAAATCGGTCGCGTGAACGGGTCGAAAGTCGCCTTCGGGCAGGACTTTTGGAGCAAAATACAGTAGATGTTTTGCGACAAGCACAGGCCGCCGAACGCCTCGACCGTGAGGGTTTGGTACATCACGGCGTCATTTTGAGCTACAACGGACGGCGGCATCACATCAAGTTTGATGTCGGCAGCAACTCAAAACCCAAAACTCAAAACTCAAAACCCCAAAATACTGAGGGGTCGGTCGTGACGATTTATGGGCAGCAAGAAGTCGTTAAAGACTTGATTAAAATCCGTTTGGCGGCACAAAAACCCTTGTTCTTTACCGCCGAAGCGCATAAAATTGAGGGTTTAGAAACGGGTCAACCGTCCATATTTTTTACGCAAAATGGGGAAGAACACGCCCTTCAATGCGATTTTGTAGCAGGTTGCGATGGTTTTCATGGCATTTCTCGAAAACACATTCCGACTGATATTCAACAAATTTATGATAAAATTTACCCATACAGTTGGCTCGGCGTTTTAGCAAAAGTTGCGCCTTCTACCGATGAACTGATTTATGCTTTTCACGAGCGCGGTTTTGCAATGCACAGCATGAGGTCTAGTGAAATCAGTCGTTTATATATTCAAGTGCCTAATGATGCGAAAATTGAAGAGTGGACGGACGAACGGATTTGGTCGGAGCTTCAAATGCGCTTACATACTGAGGGGTGGACTTTACAGGAAGGCCCGATTTTGGAGAAAAGCATTACACCGATGCGGAGTTTTGTAAGCGAGCCGATGCACTATGAACGGCTTTTTTTGGCAGGGGACGCCGCGCATATTGTGCCGCCGACGGGGGCAAAAGGTATGAATTTGGCCGTTTGCGATACCCAAAATCTGTATGAAGCCTTGTTGTCTTTCTACAAAATGGACGATAATACGTTGTTACAAAACTACGGACAAGCCTGTTTGAGCCGCGTTTGGCGTGTTCAAGATTTTTCAAATTACATGACGGATATGTTTCATTTGGACGTAAATAAAAACCCTTTTGACCAACAATTGCAAAAGTCAAAGTTTGATTTATTGGCGATTTCTGACGCTGCTTCAAGGGTTTTGGCGGAAAATTACGTGGGTGTGGCGTCGAAACGGGCGAGTGAATTGGCGTTGTGAAATTATAATCATATTTGAGATTAGAAATCTCAAATATGATTTGAAATTAAGAAATTATTCTTCATCTTTATTTTTTTTGCTTGTAAAACCATTTTAGCATTTAAAGCGGAAACGACTTTTTTGCCCGTTCGCGCTTCAAGTTCTTGTTTAGCAACATTTGCAACATGGCCGCCTTGTTTGGCTACTTCGATGCTGTCCGCAAAAGTTACGGGGTTAATCGCTTGAGAAATATCCTTGGTAGAAGCCTCCGCAAGCATATTCAAAATTAGTTCAGTATTAGTCATGTTGTCCCGAAGGTTCTCTTTTTTCAAACCTTTCAGCGTTTTGTATTCTTTGGTCGTTCTATCTGCCCATGCTTTGGTAATAATATCGGTCAATGTGGCAAATTGTACGCCCTCTTTCAATCCACGATTTTTCCACTCATCGGTCAATTCTTTACGAATTTCGATGCTTTTAAGGCGTTGATTTATCCAATTTTCTGAATATCCCAATGCCAAATATTGTTCTAATGCCCTATCAATTGTTAGTTCTGGGTCTTGCATTTCCTCTAACCGCTCCGCAGCAATTTGAGCCAACCATAGTTTAAATGGTTCAGCTTTGGGACTTGGAATTGACTGGATTAAGCGAAATAATTGCTCGGTGTCGGCCACATCAGTTTTGTAGAATTTACCATCGGCAGACAACATTTTCAGTTGACTACAATTTGTAGTCAACTCACTACCCTCTTTTTTGAGGCGTGTTTTCAGCACGCTCCAATATTTACGCGGGTTTGGACTATCCGTCAAAGCGGCAATTGCGTCAACAATTGAGAAATACCATTTCTCTTGTTCGGCCTCCCAAAGGGTACGTACTTTTTTATTGTCAAATATTTTTAACTCATTTTGTTGTTTCATAATGCCTATATTTTGATGTAAAAACGTTGTTTTTGGTCTTTCACAAGTGCAAAAATAACAAATTATTTTAAATGTTAAAATTTCTTCTTCAATATTTGGTTCAAAAATCGTAAAATACTGAGGGGGGGTAAAATTTTCTATTATATCACGGACTTCAGTCCGTGAACACTTAAAATATCCAATAATTTACATATTCACGGACTGAAGTCCGTGATACAATTAAAAAAATATGAAAAATGTTCCTCAAATAACGCCACAACAAGCGGCGGCGATGGTCAAAGACGGTGATATAATTTTCGGCGGTGGCTTCGGCATGACGGGCAATCCGACGCATCTGCTGCACGCTTTGGCGGAAACAACGACTAAAAATTTGACGTTTATTGGCAATAATGTCGGCGAAGTGGGTCTTGGTGGCGGTCGTTTGCTTAGAAATGGGCAAATTAAAAAGATGATTGGCTCATTTTTTACTTCAAATCCAGAGGCGGTAAAAGCAGCGCAATCGGGTGCGGTGGACTACGAATTGTTGCCGCAAGGCACGCTCGCAGAGGCAATTCGGGCGGGTGGCGCGGGTATTGGTGGTTTTTATACGCCGACTTCGGCGGGAACTTTGATTGCCAAAGGACGCAAAACGATGGTCATTGATGGTCAAAAACAAGTATTTATCAAGGGCATCCGCGCAAATGTGGCGTTTGTCCGTGCTTGGAAAGCCGATACCGCAGGAAATTTGACGTACCGCATGACCGAACAAAATTTCAATCGCGCCATGGCAACGGCGGCTGATTTGGTGATTGCGGAAGTTGAAGAAATTGTCCCCGTCGGTGACATTGACCCTAATTTCATACATACGCCAGGTTGCTACGTCGATTTTTTGGTGCAAGCCAACGTGTCGTCCGAAAATTTAGGCTCATCGGCGGCTAGCGGCGCGGCGCGAAAACCAAGCGAAAGCCGTCTAAATATGGCAAAACGGGCGTTTGCGGAGCTAAAAAAGGGCGATGTTGTGAATTTAGGCATAGGCATCCCGACGCTCGTTGCAGATTTAATCAAGTCGGAACATGGCATTATTTTACACACAGAAAACGGTATGTTAGGCGTTGGCCCTGCCCCGACGGACGGCGGTGGCGCGATGGATTATCCCGTCAACGCAGGAAAAATTCCCGTCACAGCCTTGCAAGGCAGTAGTTATTTCGACAGTGCGGATTCGTTTGCGATGATTCGTGGCGGTCACGTGGATGTGGCGATTATGGGCGGTTTGGAAGTGGATGAAAAAGGGAATTTGGCGAATTGGGCCGTCCCGGGGAAGCCGCTTTTAGGCGTCGGTGGCGCGATGGATTTGGCGTCGGGAGCGAAGAAATTAATCATTACGCTTATACATACTGACCCTGATGGCACGTCGAAAGTTGTGCCTAAATGCACTTTGCCGTTGACCGCAATTGGCGTTGTGGCCTTGGTCATTACGGATTTAGCCGTTTTTAACTACGAAAAGGGCCAATTAACACTCATTGAGCTGATGCCAAACGTAACTTTGGAAGAAGTTAGAGCGAAAACAAAGGCGAAATTTGTTGAAACACTCTGACAATTTCGGATGTCGGATTTGGGATTTCGGCACATTTCCGACATCATACATCTGACATCCGAAATGTCTAAGGGGTGTTTTTTTTGTAAATCTGGAATCAGATTCCAGATTTGCAAAGAAAAATAGGCTAACTAATTGATAATCAATAAAATTTCTTTCGTTCAACCTACATTGTTAAAGATGTTTCAAAATCATAATTTCAAAAAAGAGACCCCTCAGTATAAAAGGCATTTAGAGCGTTTCAAAGTTGGGTAAACTATTCCAACTTCGGATATTCCCTGTCGGACTATCCAAATTTTGTAATCCTCCGTAAACCAAATAGGCATTTTCGGGCTTACTTTCTGATAGCGTGTTGAAAAAATTAAGCCCTTTGAAAAAATCAGGCTTGAAAGTATGGGCAGATTTTATTTCTATGGGAAATAAAGAACCAGCTTTGTCCACTATTAAATTGTAGTTATTAAAATGCTCCTAATCTGTTGATACTCAACTTTATATGTTGAGTATTTTCTGCAAAAGGTCATCCATTTGTTTTTCTTTA